>NZ_JAAHGB010000102.1:0-18561 GCF_010672695.1 Okeania sp. SIO1H4 | reverse complement strand
ATCAAGTTCAATGGCCTCTATCACTTTTTTTCTAAAATCGTAACTATAGGGTCGAGGCAAGGAAGAGCGATCGCATGACAGAATACTTTCTCTATTTTATGTCCTAATCGCCCTGGCTGTTGCTATAACTGTTCAACCGGACATGATATTAGAAAATATTCTCATCATTGCGACCGACAGGGTTTGCGTAGCAGTCCGGAACGGAAAGCAATCTCAAATCCTAGTTTTTCCTACCTCATGCGTAAATCCTGACTCTATAAAAAGACGAATTTACATCATGTCCGCTCGGGTAGCGAGATCATAAAATTCTTAGGTGGCGCAGTGGTAGGTGTAAATTCAGGAGGGAACAATGAAAGTGGCGGAAATGTGAGATATTTCTTCAACATTTAGAGGAGAAAATTTGTATTAGACTTGTCGCTTTATAATTTTAAAAAATCCCAAAAACCTTGTTCTGTAAAGATTGTAGCTCTTGGACAGCAAAAATGCTTAGAATTATTGCTCTGTCTAGGTTAGAGTGATTTTTTCTCTTTATTTAGCGACAACTCTATTATACTTAATCATCCGGACATAGTATTAATCATCAAAAATTACAACCAATATCCTTAGATAACTATTTGAAATCCCTGCAAGAAAACCATAGTAATTCGCGAGATATACTCACGAATTTTTGTTACCTACAATAACTGTTTAACCAGATTTGATATGAGTATTTATTTTCATAGAAACCATTTGGTATCATTTCCGTTTACAGCGGTTTTCATTTCACTAGACCACAGTAGACATCTCCTCCAAAAGAGGGAGTAGGCAGTAGGCAGTAGGGAGAAATAATTGATAATTTCTGTGTGATAATTGATTTTATTTTTGATTTTTGGAGATGTCTAGTAGGGGCAAATGGCCATTTGCGCTACGCAAAGCTCCGCTTTATATGTCGCGGAGCGAAACGCCCTTACAGGGTTTTGCTGATGACGATGTGGTTCAAAGATCGGCAAAAGCGTTGTAATAGCGATCCGGAAAAAGCTCCTCTAGTTTAGACGGCAAATCTCTTGGGTTCTCACCACTACCTAAATCTCTACTCCCTTATTTATAAGTATTCAATCGTAAATTATATGATATCTATAATAACTACCATTAGCAAGTCTTTTCAGTATCTGTTTTGATGAAAAATCAGCCCTCAAATTTAACTTTCCCGTATTGCTTAACCAACATCCCTCTTACTTCAAACTCTTATAAAAAAACTTAATATTAACAAAGATACCAATGGGTTCTATAAGTAAAGTCACTACATCTACCAATTAACACGATAGCCTAACTGCTACTTATCAAAATTTTTACCAATAAATACAATTTTAGCAAATATTTTAAATCACTATTCAAAGTTAGGCCATAACTTTGTAGAGGAAATTTCAGATATCCAAATACCTAGAATGACAGATTCATTTTCAAAAAATCCGGCTGGTAAATTAAACAAACTGATTAGATAATTTACTTTACATCCGTAACATTTTTATTTTATCCTGCCTAATTAAATAATTTTGTACAAAAATAATCCTAATAGAATAGGAACTCTTGAAAATTAGGAGAGAATTTCAGAGTAACAAGAATGCTTAAGTTCAACACTTTTTGAGCCAAATAGAAATCTAGATTATCTACTCAAATATATAGTGGCCTTAAGGCTTAGTAAAATTTTTTTTTGCACAATTGATAATTTTCAGGATATATTTTAAATAACCCTAACAATTTTCAGTAAAATTGATTTACTATATTATAAAGAGAAGGAGAATTATTAAGAACTATGGTTGAAAATTCAGAAACTCCATTAACGGGAAAAATTTTACTTCAAAAGGTAAAAGAATTTGCTCACTTACCACGAAGGGAAACTGCTAAACGTTGTGGATATTACACAGTTACAAAAAATGAAGAAACTCGTGTTAATCTCACAGATTTTTATGATGCAGTTCTAGCAGCAAAAGGAGTTGATTTAGATCCTGACGGTAGTAAAGATGGGCGTGGTAGAGAACCAACTTATCGAGTTAGCGTTCATAGAAATGGCCAAATTGTCATAGGAGCAACTTATACCGCATCTATGGGATTAAAACCAGGAGATGAATTTGAAATAAAGCTAGGATACAAACATATTCATTTGATTCAAGTAGAATATGAGAAAGTTGATGAGACTAATGGCAATGGCAATGGCTCACAGATAGAAGAATAAGTGAAATGGAGAAGCCGAGGAATTGTAATTAACTAGGATTGGAGATTAATTTTACCTCTAAAATAATTACCTAGTTAATATATAAATATCGTCATGATTCCCGGATTCTCCCTAATTTATTCTTTGTCTACAGGTAAAAATTGAAATAAAAAATCTATATTTTTAGTTGACTCTGTAAATAAGCTGACCAAAAAAATAAGGTCTCAAGCCTCCCCTTATTAAGAGGATAAAAAAGGAAATTCTGCATCTTCTCGCCTCCCTATTGCAGTAAGTAATGACCGCTATTCTGATTTTTTTTCTTCAATTGAATTTTCTTTAACTACTACTTTTTCCTACGGAATGCTAGGCAAACGGTTTTTTGGGGTTCGTCCGCGCGTATTTTAATTCCCTTTCTTCGAGTTTTTTTATAAATGTTGTATTGTTACCATAACCAGCATCAATTTCAGCCATATTCAACCAACTTCCATGCTTGGGAGTATTTTGATATCAAATTCGTTTAATTAGGTATAAAAATATTCTCCATCTCACCATTGCCAAATCTTTATAACTGTGTTTCCCTCCTATACGTCGCTCTACCGACGGCTCCCCTACCTGACTCGATCCTCCTACCTTCAAAAGATTTTATACCGATGCTACCGGATTTGATATTACTCCTGATAGTAAGGGCAGCGATCGCATAGATAAGTAGATATATTTTATATATAGCGTTAGGCAAATAGGCTCTTGACATTCCTCTATTCCCTCACAGGAGTCCCCATTCCCTCTCTTGGTCGATTGGATATAGCAAGGTTCCCTCGTCATCCCACCCTTCGGGAAGCTGCGCTAACGACCGCTTTGTCAAAGGGACATTTCCTGTAAAGTATTTAGATCCCACTTATTATTCGTAACATTCTTTTTTCAAATTGGTATAAGTGAATCCCAGGAAAGCACCTCTAACTTTTTCCTCAAATGTCACCCTACTTGATTGACAACTAGAAGCACTCGCTTTTTCGCCCCAATCTCAAAGTGCTCGGCAAAATCTTTGAACACTTCACTAAATAGGGTTTGCTGAATAAATCTTATGGGTGAGGGTAGGAGTCAGGATTTAGAATTCAGGAGGAATGAGCAATGAGGAATTACAGAGGATATAGTCGGAACAATTGTTCTGAGATTTTTCTGCTCTTGTCTGCTAAAAATCCTTACATTTTCAGCTTAAGGGAGCAAAAACCTTGCAATTTTTTAGTACACGCCTTGGCTAATATCTTTATATATCAATATATATCAATGCTTTTAGATTTAATCAGCAAGCCCTAAATAGGTCTATCCTCACCCATGACAATATCCACCAGTATGTCTGTCCAGTTTTAAGTTGAACGAACGCATATCACCACAACTATTCTCGTTTCTAGTTCATAAGGGCTAGCGGTTGTTGGCCTCGCTCTACCCAAGTCCCTCTCATCAATGGATGAAGGCCAATAGTATGGTGGGACTTTTCACAAATTCAGTTAAAAATTGTCAACGATTGGATAAGAATTGCTGAGTTGATGATAGGTTAAAACTTTAGCTATGAATAGCCAAAAATTGAGGAAAAATCTATGGCAGTGCAACCACCTCCACCTCCATCTATTACTCCACGCCAGATGAATTTGTTGCGGATTGTTGCTTATATGGCATGGTCTGACGGACAACTGGCACTAGAAGAAGTGGACTTAATGTTAAATCGATTTAGTAGTCTTTTTGCTACAGGAGATCAGCAGCAACAACTTCAGGAAGAATTAAGGGATTATTTCATGCAAAATATCCCATTAGGGGAGTCAATTCCTAAATTAGAATCCCAACAAGAACGGGAACTGGTGCTAAAGTTGGGTTACGAAGTAATTGCTTGTAGTGCTCGTACTCCTGAAGAACCAAATATTAATGAAGATGAAGAAGCTGCTTATGAAAATTTAAAGCAATTGCTGAATCTTCCAGGTGATATAGTGGAGCGTATAGAAACTGAGGTAAAAACTGAACTGAATAACCAAGAGGGAATAGTTGAGATGATGACTCGTGGTTTACAGGAATTTATGCAAAATTAATGGATTGATGGTCAATGTAGCAACTCATCTATTGTTGCTTTTTCCCTCTTTTACTTTTTCCATAAGAGAAAGTAGGCGTTGGTAATTGATGGGATGATTTATATTTTCGGATAGCACCCCCGTACCTACCCCAATGAGTGACTGGGGGATTGCCCCTACAAATTTCATTCTGTGATTTACCAATGCCAGAAAGTATCAAAGAGGGTATGTTTTAGTTTATTTTGCTAAATTGAAAAGTCAAATTATTGCTATAATTGCAGCTTGAGAATTTGAGAATATCTTAAGCAAATTTAAGAATGTATAGCAGAAGGAAGAAAGAAGAAGGAAGAAGGAAGAAGGAAAGAGGAAAAATCTTACGTTGTCTGAGTTTTTAGCTTTTGATCTGTCCTAACCTTTCCTTCGACTACTATATCTATATTTATAAACTATGTCAGAAATTTAATTAAGAACCTCTAATTGTTTCCTAAATCAATAATCTAATATTGAGTTGTGAGTTTTGATTTTTTTGACATCGATAGTTTCTAGCGTAAATAAATTTTTTATGGCTTTCCTATGTAAAAGCAAAATTTAGTATTTAGGTTTTAATTATTGGATAATTAAAAATATAAAAACAGATAAATTAAGTAAAAAAATAGCTAATCTGATGATGGATAAATCATATATTAGTTACTTAATTTCTAATGGTAATAGTCAACCAACTAATCCAACAAAAATAATTTTAGACCAGACTTTTTCGTATAACAGACCAACCAAGGCTATAATTATCGGGCTACCATACAAAGATGTTTAAATAACTATAATTTAAGACTAAAAATATCAACACTTAGAATCGGCTTTAATATTAATTCTACTGTCTGAAGCTCGCCATCAATTCAGATTAAGTTGAGCCAAAGTTGTCAGAGTATCATAATGTCTCCAGATCCAACCAGAAATTAAAGAAATTACCAATACGAAAGTAGCATTCAAGAAGGAAGAAGGCTTTAGTTATCTAGGAGAGAAGAGACTTGTCGCTTTATAAACTAAAAAATTGTAGAAACCCCCGCTATGTAAAGCTTGTAGTTATTTATCGATCAAAAGACTCTAAATAATTACCCTGTCTAGGTTTTGGAGATTTTTTCTATCTATTTAGCGACAAATCTAAAGAAGAAGGAAAAAATAATTCTCTGATATAAAATAAATAATTGGCAATCCTGCAACCGTAATGGTATTGATTGAACTTGGGACAAATTACCTCAGTTCCAATTAAAAGAAAGCGGTCGTTAGCGCAGCTTCCCGAAGGGTGGGATGGCGAGGAAACCTGCGCCATATCCAATCGACCAAGAGAGAGCATGTATTTCGGTTTCTTTCCTACTCACAGTTTTTTCCACTCCCCATCTCCCCATCTCCTCATCTCCCCATCTCCCTCTACCATTACTATGTACCACTACCAAATAATTAATTTTAGACTGGTACTTTCTGAAGATTTAGCTTACAAAAAATGCAAAAGTACACAACTAAAAATTATCGAAAAATTGAACAGTAAAAAGGAGAGATTAGTTTCTCTCCTATTGAAAATAACAATTTAACTTGGTTTTTGGGAAATCATACCTGTTTGACGCGCATAGGCAAAAAGACCACCAGCATCAATGACAGGTTTTACTTCTCCTAAAGACTTCAATTGATAACTTATACCAAGAGTATGATTGGTTAACTGATTTTCTTCAAAATCAATAGTAACTTCCTGACCAGTTTCAAATAACTCACATAGGCGATCAACAGACTCCCAAGGATATAACTCCCCAGTGGCTGAACAATTGCGAAAAAAGATGCGAGCATAAGATTGAGACACTACTGCTTGGACACCAGAAGCACCCAAGGCGATAGGTGCGTGTTCCCGCGAAGACCCACAACCAAAGTTTTCTCCAGCCACAATGATTGGATAATGGGTTTTCATTTCTCCCGGTGAGATAAACTTACCGTAGCGATCAGGCAACCCACATAGAGCATAACTGCCTAACTTTTCATATTCATCTGGCTTGGAAGGAACCAAAGTCAGGTACTCGGCGGGAATAATTTGGTCAGTATCAATATTGTCATCTAGTACAAAGATTTTGCCACTTAGGGATTGGGCCATAATTACTTTCCTGTTTTCCCTCTATTGCTGTCGCAAATTTTAACATAAGACTTTTAACTTCAAATAGCTAATACCGTAGACCTCTTGAAGAATTACTAGACTTAGCTGTAGTTGCCGGAAACATAGAACAAAAAAGAGAAAAAAGGATGATAACAGATATAATTTTTACTTATTATATATAGGGGGTATATTTTATACCAAGCGTGAAAAAAGAATGTGACGAATAGTAAGAGGAATAAAAAGACGCGTGCAGGATATGTCCTTTGGCAAAGCGGTGCGACCCCGCGACGACGCCAGCTCCCTTGCGGAACGCGCACCAAGAGAAAAGAATGATTTCCGACCTGAAAAATGGTATTGAAGCTATTCCCATACGACTCCTGACTCCTAAGAAATATCCTAGCTATTTGTAGCAAATATTTATCAATTTGGTATTACAACTCTACTTTTAATCAGAAGTTGGTCATATTAGTGAAACGGCCAGTTTATAAGTAAAGCCAAGGTTTTATAGTGGGAATTAAATTATGCAAGGAATATCTTTCAAAAGTTCTAATACCATTTCTCTGTAATAATGCGCTTAATAATTCTTTCCCAAACCTGAATTTTACTAATAGCTGTTATCTTTTATTCAGCGCAACTTCATAGAGAAATGGTATAACTCTGTCCGTATCTACTATTAGGAAAAAGGTATAAAGTTATTTAAATTTAATTTAATTTTATTGCTTTCTTTTCGGTAATAACTTTCAAGTATGACCAAGAAACTTTAGACAAATTAAAAATGAGATTTAACCATCTGAGTTAACTATTAAATCAATTGCAGTAACTACCAATGACAGATAAAATTAACGATATATTTATACAAGCACGTCAAGGAAGTGTAGCAGCTATTATTCAAGTTCTTAATCAACAGCTTGCTACATTAGATGTAAGAATTAGAGCTATATTTTCTGATGGTGTTTTGCAGCTTTTATGCGAAGCAACTCAGATTGAACAGTTGGAACAGTCTAACCTTGTACAACAAGTTAAGTACATTCTCGAAGAAATCTCACCTCGTAATATCCGAAAAGTAAATATTAATAGTAGAATTGTTCAAGAACAGCAATTACTATGGCTTGATGAAATTACCAGAGATCCAAAAGATAAGTTGCTCTGGTCTCAACAAATTACTTTGACTAAGCCCAATATTTTTAAACAAATAGCACGTCATTTTCAGACAAGTAAGCCTAAACCAACTCCCATATATCTATCTAAAAGTGTCGATCGCGCTCAAATACAAAAGCAAAATCAATTCCAACTGGGTATGATGGGTGGTTTTTTTCTAAGTCTGTTGATGCTAGTTTTGGGCATCCAAGTTAATAAATGGCTAAATTTTTCTAGGTTAGATAGAATATCAGCTCTGGAAAATACAACCTTACAATCTCCGGACTCCACTATTAAAAATTCAGAGGATACTATAGCTGAGTCGAAAGAAGCTTTTGCTCAAGCGGTGCGACTTGCTCAAGAAGCTGCTGCTGATGGTAAAACAGCTCAGTCTCAGGAGGAGTGGACGGCGATCGCCTCCAAATGGCAACAGGCATCACAACTAATGGCCTCTGTTACTCCAAGTTACTCACGCTATGATGTGGCAGTCAATAGAGCTGAACTTTACCAAAAATACAGCGATATAGCTAAACAAGAAGCCGATAAAAAATAAGAAATTCTCTATTTATTTCTGTATAATTTGTATCATTTTTTTACTAAATTCAAAAAATAACTCGACACCTTATTACTCAGGCTATGATGTGGCAGTCAATAGAGCTGAAGTTTACCAAAAATACAGCGATACAGCTAAACAAGAAGCCAATAAAAAATAAGAAATTCTCTATTTATTTCTGTATAAACCGAATAATTAATAATTAATAATTAATAATTAATAATTAATAATTAAATAATATCATGTTCCGGATAATTAGTGATAAAAAAAACTTTCTTTTTCTTCTTCTTTCTTCCCTCCTGACTCCTGACTCCTGACTCCTGACTCCTTCATAATTTATTTATAACTGTTCAACCGGACATGATATAATTTGCGCCTTGAAGCCTCCCCTTTTAAGGGGAAAAAAGAAATAATATTTCCTGATATTCAATTCCGTAACGGTTTTATCCATTATCCATTATCCATTAATGAAATCTTCCTATAACTGTATTAATGAGCGTGCACGGGCAAAACGTGGGTCTTCGAGCCTAAATCCATCAGGGTTTGTTCCGCACTCTAATGCTAAGTAGTAGGTAAATAATTGGAGCGGCACAAGGCAGGTTAAAGAACAGAATGGTTCTGGAACTTTTGGAACAATAACCCACCCTGTTGCGCTAGCATGCAGTGACTTGGGCCGCCACCAACTAACCAGATGCGTCGCCGATTGACTTGTTCGTGGGCGAAGCGTACCATCTCATTCTCCGTTTCTAGTGCTACAGACAGTAGTTCAGAAAGTTCATACTCCAGAAAACTTTTCGATAGAAGACTTGTCCCGGTACGATGAAAGCCGATACGATCCGCAAGAGTAGATAAGACTGAAATCGTACCAATATAACTAACGGTATGAGCAGCTGACTTATCCTGTGCAACTGTAGGTAAGGTGACATCGCTTTGTACAGCCTCGGTAACTACACCTTCACCAGTAATGAATATGGTGTAACAACCTACTTCACGAGCATATTTGAGAGATTCAACTGTATAAAGTTTATTCCCGCGATGACTAATACCAATGACACAATCTCTTGGTGTTATTCGGGGTCTATAAAGTGCAAAATCAAATGAGTGAAATGTTTGTGTGAAAAGGTCTCTCCCATACAAACGCATTAAGTGTTCACCGACGAGAGCTGCATGATATGAAGTTCCAATACCAACTAAAAATAGCCGTTCACAGGAAGCTATACGGGTAGCGCAATTATCAATTAAGACTTCATTACCTTGAGCTACATGAGTAAATGCTTGAGGTTGTGCAAAAATCGCCTCGTACATATGAAAGGGATGTTTCGATCTTTGTTCGCTAGACATAATCAGACTTTTCCTTGTTTTTAGACCATTAACATAATTCACTAGCTCAAAAAGGAAAGGCACTTTTTTGTTACAATGTGTTACAAAATGCTATAGAATTGCTTCCAATGTCAAGGGACTTAGCTGTTCTTTTTTAGCTTGATACTGATAACTGAAATGACTCATCTTCCGGAATTTTCGTTTCCCAGTTACAATCAATGGACGGTGGATAGATTTACATAACTTTATAGTATGCTCACTCAAGATGCTTCTAAGTCCCTTCGTTGGCAACGCACTCAATATTCTCCTCTGACCAGAAAAATAGATGTTTTTAGTGCCTTTGGAAAATTTTTTTTCTTTTTATGGTGGGACAATTTATTTCAAAATAAGTCTGCCTCTGTGAGAAAGCGTAGGGCTAAGTGGTTGGTGAGGACTATGCTAGATTTAGGCCCAACTTTTATCAAAATAGGTCAGTCTTTATCCACGCGGGCTGACATATTACCGAAGGAATATGTGGAGGAGTTAGGAAAATTACAAGATAATGTGCCTTCTTTTGAAACGACAGAAGCGATCGCTATTATTGAGTCTGAACTTGGTAACTCTCTTTATTCTCTCTATCGAGATTTTCAAGAACGTCCCATTGCTGCAGCTAGTCTTGGACAAGTACATAAAGCCAAGTTACAAACAGGTGAGGAAGTTGTAGTTAAGGTACAGCGTCCTGGATTAAAATCTTTATTTGACTTGGATGTAAAGGTTGTCAAAAGTGTTATCCGTTTTTGTCAAAGGTATTTTTCCTGGGCTAAAAGGTATGAATTAGATGCTATTTATTATGATTTTTTTAAAATTCTCTATCAAGAAATTGATTATGTGAATGAGGGTAAAAATGCCGATCGTTTTCGGGAAAATTTTAAAGATTATCCGGAAATAATTGTACCTCTTGTTTATTGGACTTATACTACGGAAAAAGTTATCACTCTTGAATATTTACCGGGAATCAAAATTAACGATAAAGTACGACTAGAAGCTTGTAAGATTAATCCAAAAAGGATTAATCAAATAGGAGTTTGTTGTTATTTAAGGCAATTATTATTAGATGGTTTTTTTCAAGCTGATCCTCATCCAGGAAATTTAGCTGTTAGTTTAGATGGTGGTGTTATTTTTTATGATTTTGGCATGATGGCTGAGGTAAAGTCATTGACAAAAGACCAGATGATTAAAACGTTTTTTGCTATTCTCAGAAAAGATGTTGACCAGGTGCTTAATACTTTGATTACTATTGGTTTAATTGAACCAATGCCGGATATTATGCCTGTAAAAAGATTAGTGAATTTTCTATTGGAAAATTTTACAGATAAACCTGTTGATTTTTATAATTTTGATGAGATAAAAGAGGAGCTTTATGTTTTGTTTGAGCAGCAACCATTTCGTTTGCCTTCCCAAATGATTTTTATTCTGAAGTCTCTATCTACCTTAGATGGTATTGCGAGAAACCTCGATCCTGACTATAGTTTGGTTACTTGCGCTCAACCTTTTGTCAAAAGTATTACTGTTGCTCAAGGTAGAGGTAGAGTTGTAGGAGAACTGGCAAAACAGACAAGAGATTTTATTAAGTATAAGTTACAGCAGCCTAGTAAAAGTGAAATCTTAATCCGTCAATTAGAAACGAAAATTGAAGATGGGGAAATTCAATTTAGAGTCCGCTCTATTGAAAATGATCGATTATTAAAACGAATTAATTTAGCTTTGAAAATTTTGATTTATACTTGTTTTTCTGGTTTTACTTTCCTCTCAGCTTCAGTTTTATTTGTAGGAGGATTTCTCGAAATAGCAATAGTAGTTTGTATTTTATCAGGATTAGGATTTATCTTGGTTTTAAAGTCAGGATTTCAGTTATCTTTCAGAGAAAAATTAGACAACATGCCAGATAAGTGAATATTTATATATCTGAATTTTGGGCAGATAAAATAGTTAGCATTCAACGGTCAATTAAATACTTCGACACAACTAATTTCAGATTTGGAGGAGGTAGGCAAGAGGTAATCATTTTTATAATTTATTCGCAAATACACAAATAATTTTGTCGTCCTAATTATTCGCTCAGAAATATTTGACTTTTCTATTGTGAGTACTGAGTCTATGATTAATTCTGAGAAAATTAACTCAGACGTTATAGATATTTGACTTTTCTATGATGAGTACTGAATCGATGATTAATTCTGAGCAAATTAACTCAGACGTTATAGATATTTGACTTTTCTATGATGAGTACTGAATCGATGATTAATTCTGAGCAAATTAACTCAGACGTTATAGATATTTGACTTTTCTATGATGAGTACTGAGTCCCTTGAATTCTGAGAAAATTAACTAAGACGTTATAGATATTTGACTTTCCTATTGTCAGTACTGAGTCGATAATTAATTTTGATAAAATTAACTCAGACCTTACAGATATTTGACTTTTCTATTGTCAGTACTGAGTCGATAATTAATTTTGATAAAATTAACTCAGACGTTATAGATATTTGACTTTTCTATTGTGAGTACTGAGTCCATGATTAATTCTGAGCAAATTAACTAAGACGTTATAGATATTTGACTTTAAGGCGACCAATTCGCTAATGAGCAATTATAGCAGTCTAAAGAAAAGTTAGGACAGTTAAAAAGTTTAAAACTCATACCATTTCTCCATGAAGTTGCACTTAATATTAAAGATGAGAATAGTCAGTGTAATAAGGTCTGAGCAACAATTATTCAGCGCATTGTTACAGAGAAATGGTATCAGACAAAATAATACTTTTCCTTCTTCCTTCTGACTTCTTACTTCTGCATAGATAATGATAATATCAAGACGTTCATATAGTTTTCTTGACTTATCAGTAAAAATGTCTCCTGAACAATTTTTATCATCCAGTATTTGGCGTACCAGAATCAAAACCTACTTCAAACTCATGGATGTCGATAAAAACGGGGTTTTAACCCTCTCCGACTTTGAAGAAATTGCAAATCGTTTAATTCAACTTCAAAATGATTCATCAAGGAATGAAGAAATTCGCGAGATGTGTCATTCTCTCTTTCAATATTTTATGGCTGGAGGGGGACCAGTTGATAGTAACACTCGAATTAGCGAAGAAGATTTGATTGCTAATGTTGCAAAGATCGTATCCTTAACTGAACTAGATAAAGCACTTGCATTATCTAGGCACAAAAACGAACTCTTCTTCGATATTATAGACACCGATCACTCTGGACAAATATCCCGCGAAGAGTACCGGAAGTACCTGGCAGTATACATGGGAGTAGAACAACCTGACCGTGCTGACCAAGCTTTTGATACCATTGACTCAGATAAGTCAGGTTCCATCAGTCGTGAGGAGTTTGTCGAAGATCATAGACGCTACTGGTATGAAATTGGCGATGAAAAGGATAATTCTCCCCTTCCCTATGGAAAATTAGTCGATTCATAGCAGAAAGTTATAGCAATGTGCGCTGGCATATTTACACATTATTTTTTGTACACCTTTTCGCTTACTGCACTTTGAGCTGGACATTGTAAATACCTGAGCGCTCAGTAGCAATGAGCGCTCATTGCTATACCAATATTTTTTTATATTACTAACAGGACTTATACCAAGCGTGAAAAAAGAATTTTACGAATAGTAAGAGCGATAAAAAGACAAATGCAGGAGATATCCCTTTGACAAAAAAGATAATTTATGACCTGAAAAATGGTATTAAAGCTATTCTCATACAACTCCTGACTCCTAAGAAATACCCTAGATATTTGTAGCAAACATTTATCAATTTGGTATTACGCAAAATATGAAATCATACGCCATCTGTATGGGAAGGAAAAGTAAATCCTCTGAGATAGGCAAATAGTAATTATTGAGTCTTTTAGTTAATCCATAGAAATGTGCCGACCCTACCTCTATATGATGAGTACAGAAAACAGAAAAATTGATCCTTCACAGACATAAATAGTTATTTTCTCAACCTCTAAAAAATTTTACCTGCGTAAAAAAGAAAATGAGCTTGGATTTTCAAAGCAACTCTGATACTATAATGTTAATAGTGGTTGTTTGCCCGTACACTAGACTTTTTATTCAACGCAAAAAAAAGAAAGTTGAAAGTAAAAAAAATTAAGTGATCGCCTCCCAGGCAACCTCAAACAAAGGCATTCTCTGAAGCAATCCCGAAAAAAAGCGACACCAAAAGTAGAATTAGGATTGCCATAAAAGGGATAACTGATGACTGAAAAAAGGCGATCGCCTCCCAGACAACTCTAGATAACCTTAAACAAAGGCATTCTCTGAAGCATCCCCGAAAAAATGACACCGAAAGTAGAATTAGGATTGCCATCTCAAGCCAACTGTAATAGGTTAATTTTAGTAGGAATAATTCGCCCATATACTAGACTTTTTATTCAACACAACACATTTCCGAAAACCGAAAAAAACTCCCTTTATATATCACACAAACAAATTTTTGTCAAAACAGCAAAAGACGACCAAAGAAAAATTAGTCATTTTGAGCAAAGAAAATTCAGATAAATATCGGGCAAGACAACGGCAGAATAGGAATTAACAGCGTTAAAACTCAATCAAGATATAAAATGCGCCAATATTATCATAAGTATAGAATATCACAAAATTGAAAAAAACCTCTAAAAATATTGAAACCTCCTTAAGCAACTCAGAAAAATTTCCCCATTTAACAATCAGACAAAAACGGTAAAGTTTAAAATATTAAAACCAAAAACAGAAACTTATAACTTCATCTAATTTAAACCTCTAAAGCAAAATATTATCAACCAAATCAAAAATGGAAAAAACAAACATTTATTCAAACAAATATTATTAGGCACATCCGCAGCTCATCAATGCAAAATTATTCACCGAAAAACTGGGTTTGAAGCCTCCCCCTAAAAGGGGGACTTTGTGCTATGCTTAAAAAAGCGGAAAGGTATTCAACCGCTCTCAAAAGCTATAGCTACTTAATTGTAGCGTTTGCACCTTGAAAACTAGAGTTATGGGGTTTTGTACAGTAATGCTTGTACATGGAAAAGCTCTAAGCAACAATTACCAGAGAACCAAAGTTTTTTTGAGGCTTGAACTGTACCGTAGGGCATAGGGTAACAGGCTCTTGAAATAGAGCAAACGCGCAGGCGTGAGAACCATCTCTGGATTAGATTCCGCAAGGTATTTGATTTAAGTGGACTCTTTGTTGGCGTAGCCTTGCGTCAGCAAACCAAGAATCTTGGTTTCAGGAGAATCTCCGCGCCTTTAGGTTGGAGAGTATGTCAACCAACTCAGACTGAATTTTTTCTAGTTGCAAATCACGACCAATCAATACTAACTTAGTCTGTTTAACTTCCTCTTTTTGCCACTGACGGTCATAGAAATAATCAAAGCGCGAACCTACCCCTTGTAAAACTAAACGCATTGGTTTATTCGGCACCGCAACAAAACCTTTAATCCGATAAATTTCATCATTTATAGCTAACCTTTTCAACTTTTCAACTAACTCTTTTGGTTCAAACTCTTGGTCTAAAATTAAATGAACAGAATTAATTTCATCATCATGTTCGTGGTCTTCCTCAGTATCATGATGACTAGGTCGAGCATCTAAATCATCTTCAACTGCTGCATTAAATCCTAACAATACATCCGGACTAATTTCTCCCCCAATACAAGGAACTATTTTTACAGTTTTAGGTAACTGTTCCTTTAACCAATTTTGTACTTTTTTTAAAGTAGCTTCATCAACCATATCAACCTTAGTTAATAATACTAGATCGGCACAAGCTAACTGGTCTTCAAATAATTCCTCAATTGGTGTTTCATGGTCTAAATTTGGGTCAGCTTGACGTTGAGCTTCCAAAGCATCAATATCTCCTACCAAACTACCATTTGCCACTGCCTCACAGTCAACAACAGTAACAACTCCATCTACAGTTGCAGAAGTCTTAATTTCCGGCCAACGAAATGCTTGTACTAAAGGCTTAGGTAATGCTAACCCAGAAGTTTCTATTAAAATACTATCAATTTTTTCTCGGCGTTTTAAGAGTTGTTGCATAGTAGGAAAAAATTCTTCTTGCACTGTACAGCAAAGACAACCATTTGTTAGTTCAACAATGTTATTAGTAGCATCTTCTTCATCACAAACTTGACAGGAACGTAGAAGTTCTCCATCTATGCCAACTTCTCCAAATTCATTAACTAAAACTGCAATACGACGACCTTGATTATTTTGTAATAAATGGCGAATTGTGGTGGTTTTTCCACTGCCGAGAAAGCCTGTAATTACAGTAACAGGAATTTTTGCACTCATAAATTTTAATCGTGTTTATTGATGATTTTTTTGACAAATAGAAAATTTAGAATAAGGAACAAGCTAGGAAGAAAAAATTAGAAGAAATAAAACTAAGTATAAAATTGCCTAGATTTATTAGGTATAGCAAAAGTAAGAAGGAAAAATGAAGAAGGTAGAACCAAAGGAGCGAAAATTTTTTTGTCTGAGTTTTAAACTTTTGATATATCCGCACTCTTTCCTTCCACTGCTATAAATATTTTATGAACTATGAAGTTTGGTCTTTTCCTTGCTTTATATTTTTTCTTTTATCCGTAGCAAAAGCAAATATTGAATTGCTAATCAAATGAAGAAATAGAGTAATGATGAATCAAATAAGGAGAAATTTTTTTTCCATTGTTGCTTTCTGGAACTGTTGCCTTCTATAGAATTTAGTAATGAGTTTGAAACTAGATTCTAAACTTTTTTCCTGCCAAACAAAGTTACTAAAACTTTCCCCTGTTTTCTAGATAATTATAGCAGCTTTACAGCGCTTTTCAAATTGATGAACCACATCTTCACAAATCAAACCCTTGTAGGGACGTTCCATGGAAGGTCCCTACTGTGGTCTACCTAAATGAAAACCGCTGTAAAATAGATAGACTACAGTGACAATCTACTACCTACGGACGTTGCATGGAACCTCCCTACCTTCCTAACCTCAAAAATTTTGTAGTCTACTTAAATGAATTGCGCTGTAAATTTCTTACTTACATTTCCAATATAAATCCTATAGCTACATTTAATTAACAAACATGGCGGTACTAAAGTCATAGTAACCGAGTGATAGAAGAAACGTAAGAATTTCCTGCGGAATGCTGCGCAAACAGCGGTCAGCTATTAGCGCTTCCTTTCCTTCGGAATGCTACGCAAACAGCAGTTAATTTTGGGGAAGGTAAAAGCAACCTTTGAAATTGAGGAAAGAATAAAAAGTTACTGTTAAAGTCCCCTTCCTAAACCTTAGAGAAGTAATGAATAATTACTCATTGCTGAAATGCTGACTGCTAATAGCTGAATGCTTAGGAATAAACACAATTAACATTGAAAAATATCCGTATTTCTTCAACCATTAATTTTGCTTAAATATCTCCATGAATTAATGGTGGAATTCTTGCTAAAACACCTTTTTTTAAGTGTTCAGGTCTTTCCGACCAAGATAATAATCCATCAGATTTAGCATCATAGAGACTGGCACATTCTAATACTGCTGCTGATACTTCTAACAACATTTCTGTTTGAGATGGTAAATCTCCAAATACATAAGTATGCTTACCAGGAGCAGCAAAAGAAATAGCACAAGAGTGACTACAAGCACTCATACATTCTATTGGTGTTATAGTAAATCTATCCCGTAAGTGCCAATTTTTATATTGTTGGGAAAGTCGATCAAGTAGTTTTTCTCCTCCACTAATACCTTGTCGTTTCCCATATTTCCAAACACTTGCACAAGTAGTACAAACAAATAGTAATTGTGGCGTAGACATTATGTTTCTTTGATAATTTGCAGGAATTTAATTTTGCTATTAACTATTAACTAAATATGGCGCTGGTGAAAAATACCATTCCAATGGCACCTATTGTCAAACCCAGGAAGCGCATTACAAGAAAGAATTTATTTCCCCAAAAATTACTTACTAATTCAGCAGATTTCATTACTAATAATGCTATTAATAACTGAATCACCGTAAAGCCTAACAAATATGCAAATAAAGGTGTCATTTCTGCACCAATAATTGCCTCTCCATAAGCATAACCGTGAAATATACCAGCAATAGCTGCAAAGATACTTAATAATTGAAGACTTAGCTTCTTTTTAAGAGCTAGCATTGCACCAAAAACAACTACTGATAGAGCGATCGCTATTTCTGTTAAAGGTAAATCAATACTGAGAATATGGATACCCGTTCCTAATATTACTGTAGCGAGAAAAGATGCTATTATTGATATACCATTGGGGATTCCTACTGCAATTAATCCAACTGCAACTACAAAAGCCAGATGATCTATTCCAATAATTGGATGTCCTACACCAGATAGAAAACCTTCCCACAAATTACTTGGTATTTTTCCACCCATTGGATGATGAGCTATTGCCGATTCTATTGTGCTGAAAAAAATTAAAATTGCCAGCGCTAAAATTACTCTTATTCTATGCAATTGATAACTAACCCTACTTTTTGTGGGTTTGTCATGTTTGTCTTTCATCCGTACCTCGCAGATGTATTGATTATTTTTCTTGATAATGTTGGCAGGCATTCTGGCTTAATGAAATTTTAGATTTTACTAAACTCATTTCACAGTTGCGGGACAGCGTTGGATTTACACCAAACTTTCCCTCTTACTTCTAACGACTGACCCTCGCTAGAACCAACATAGTTTAAAGACTATATCACAATATTTCTCTTCTCGATCGAATTTTTTTTTATTTTTATAAATTTTTCAACATTTTCTGCTTAATACATCTTTATCAAAATCAAAAAAATAGTTAGTTAGTATCTAAAACTATATTTATTATGCAAAAAACTAATAAACTGTGGATATAATATAATCATCATCCAAACTATAATTGTAATGATTAAGATCAAGCTTATTTTTATTTTTTTAGTTTTAAATAATCAGGCCAAATAATTATACTTGTTAAACGTTCTGAATATATAAACCTCATCGTAAATTATTTCAATTATCTTATTTACTAGACAGTGCAAAGTTCTGGGAATAACTATTGCTAGTCAAGGGTTTCACGGACTCAAGGTTAAAAATTCTCCATTCACAGAGCGTAGGTGCTGTAAACCTTTCCCAGTAACACTTTCAATCTTGA
>NZ_JAAHGB010000101.1:0-19420 GCF_010672695.1 Okeania sp. SIO1H4 | reverse complement strand
ATCACTTTTTTTTAGTGGTCACTTTTTGGGGCTGGCCTCTCCGATGCGATCGCACCTCTGAGTATTCTATCTCAGGAAGAGGGCATTGCTCCTACTGGTCACTTATTTCTGCCATCCTGCACTAGTTACAGAGTTGAGTCTTCAAGACATAGCAGAGAAAAGAAGGAAGAAGGAAGAAGGAAAAATATTGTCTTGTCTGAACTTTAAACTTTTGATCTATCCGCGCCCTTCCCTTTGATTGCTATATATTATATATTCTAAGGAAAGTAAATTAAATAAGACCGGAAATTTATGTTTGAGATCTGATAAAACCTCTTAAAAGTAATTAATTTTATCTGGTTTTAATTGATTTTCATTCCTTAGTTAATTAACAAAAATTTTCTCTCTAATTCTACAATATTCTCACTCTTTCTCTATTCCCGATTGCTTAGATATACAAGAAAACTTCAATTTTAACATTCATATTTTTGTTTTGAACGACACCACATATTCTCTGCCAATAATACGAATTTGAAAAAAGAATGTAGTCGAATAATAAGTGTAATTAAAAAACAATTGCAGGAAATTTATGACCAAAAAACTGGTATAGAAGCCATTCATTCTGACTCCTATTTCACATTCATATCTATGTTTTGAACGACACCATATATTCTCTGCCAATAATACGAATTTGAAAAAAGAATGTAGTCGAATAATAAGTGTAATTAAAAGACAATTGCAGGAAATTTTCCTTTGACAAAAAAGAGAATTTATGAGCGAAGAGTTGGTATAGAAGCCATTCATCTGACTCCTAACTCCTGACTCCCGCGATCTAACAGATTAAAGATTTTTCTATTCCATTGACCTAAGCAGATTTTACCTGAGCTTTGTTTTCCAACAGACTCCTAATTGAAGCTTTTTCAATTAACCCAACTAAAACACCGTTTTCATCAATAACAGTTAATTCATTAATTTGCTTTTGTTCCAATAAAGAAACTACTTCTAAAAGAGAAGTTTTAGCTACCACAGTCTCCATATTTATTACAGGTTTCGTTAATTCTTTTACCATAACTAAAGGCCACTCAGAGGTATTAACTACTTTCAAATCATCAACGTTAATTACTCCTACTAACTGATCTACTTCATTAATAACTAAAAACTGTTTTCTACTATCTTTCCCAATTATATATTCATTCACAAATTCTCGTAGAGAAAGACTAGCTGAAACAATTGGGCGATCGAGAATAATAGCATCTGCTGCAGTTAAGTCTGCAAGAGTACCTTGGATTTCTGCATATTGGGCAGAACGACCAGCATTTTGTAGTAAAAACGAACCAATTAGAATATTCCAAATATTAGGAAAACTACCAGATAAAAAAGTAGGAATCAAACTAGAAACTATTGCCAACCAACCAAATACTTGACCTACTCTACTAGCAAAAATAACTCCTTTGTAAGGGTTATTTGTGATTTTCCAAACAATGGATTTGAGAATGTTTCCACCATCGAGAGGTAAGCCAGGAATTAAGTTGAATAATGCTAAAACTAAGTTGATGTAAGCTAAGAGTTGGAGAATTGCAGCTAATGGTCCGTTGATGGCTGTAAATGTATTAATTATAGTAAATAAACCAAATAAAACTATACTTACTAACGGACCTGCAATTGCCACCGAAAATGCTTCTCCAGGAGTTTTTGATTCTCTATCTAAACTAGCTAAACCTCCAAACAAAAATAAGGTAATTGATTTTACTTCTATTCCTTGAGATAGAGCAACAAAACTATGACCTAACTCATGAGCTAAAACAGAAGAAAATAATAATAATGCCGCTATTAATCCTAATATCAATGGTAGCATCCCAGTCAATTCTGGAAATTGCTCTGCCAGACTGCTACTATAAGTTAAAGTAACAAGAACTAAGACAAGGAACCAGGATGAGTTAATATAAAATGGTATACCAAATAGATTGCCGACACGAAAAGATCTATTCATAAATTTTTCCTCTAAGTTAATAATCTTTAAATTAAGGGAATTTTTTCCTCTTGAGAAATCTATATATTTACTGTAACAAAATGTAAATCAGCTTTGTAGTTTCTTAATATAGTGGTATCCCTCCCTCAATGTTCGGTCATAGAGAAATTAACTAAATTATTTTCTGATATTAAATTTATGATGATTTTATCATAATATAGCCTGTTCCAATTCATTCAGATACAGGATTTGGGATTTCAGGAAACAAGCAATAAATTAGATGTAACTTCACTAGATCATCCAGAAATTGTGGCAAATTTCACACTAAAATAACAATTATATGTGAATTATATGTGAATTATATGTGAATTAGAAGTTAATATAGATACAGCAATCCGGCATGATTTATGAGAATTTTATTACTTGGGTATTCCCTATTCTCTATTCCCTATTCCCTAAAATCTACAATCTCTCACAACTCAAATAAGATTGCTATATTAATCATAAGTGACAGAATAAAATTAATTTTCAGTTGAATTCTTGTAAATTGTAAATTCTAGATGTTATTTGTATAGAAGTATTTGAGCAAGTCACAACACAATTGTATGATTCTTCACAAAAAATTATGAATATTACAAAGAATTTAGCAGAATCAGTTAAGCATTTTACTTTAGAAAAAACAGAATAATTATTGAGTTTCAGGTAAATTTCAAAATCTAACAATAGAAAACGTTGATGATAAATTAGACAGTAGGGATTAAGTAAGCACTTTTTTTAACTAACCTGGCACCTATATCTCGGTTTTATGTTTATTTATACCCACTTACTTAAGAGGCGATCGCTAGATAAATTTTATCTGAATCTTGAAGAAGAAAGAGGGAAAAAGAAAGAAGAAAAAATATTGCTTTGTCTGAGTTTTAAGCTTTTTATCTGTCCTAACCTTTCCTTCGACTGCTATATTATATTTTCCAAAAATTCAATTCTAAAAAAATATTTTTCAACAAGCCAAAATACAGTTATGAAAAGCTCAAAAAAATTTACCTCAGCTCTGGAAGATATCTGTTTCCTGTAAGAAAATATTGACGAATTTGAAACATTGATCGCCAAGCAATAGCATTATAATTAGTACGAGCTGATGCTAAATTATTTCCTTGAGTATCAAATACTTCAAGCCATCCATCAGCACCATCAGTAGTTGTACGAATAACTAATGTATCTTGACCTTCAATAGTTATTCTCAATCTATAAGCTTTACCCCAGTTTCCTTCTTCCGCTTTATGATAAAATTTGTAGGATTCCCAAACACTATTTGGTAGTTGATTCACTGTTGCTTCAAAATCATTTTCTCCATCAACTGCCATGCATTTTGGTATCTCATCAAATTTCTGCAAATCACTTAGATAAAGTCCTCCATAAACACTTACAAGGTTTTCAAAACTAAAGGCAAATCTTAACTGATACTTATATTCATCAACAAATTCTTTTTGTAGAAGTTATTCTGCTTTTTCAATATTTAATCCGTGAATATAAAAAGACAAATTTTCATAGGCTTTAATTACTTCAATATCTACAGGTTTTCCCTAATCATAGACTTTTAAATATTTCTGATAATAAAATCCTTTGGCAGTTTCTACAAAATTACTCATTGTTAATTCCAAAAAATTTTACTCAAAAAAAAATAACTATATAAAATTTAGAATAAATATTTGATTCTCTTGGCAATCCCTTTTCAGTAATCAACAATTTTTACTCGGATTAAAGTCAAAATTTTATCTAAAATTAAAATGATATTTCCCCACACTTCCCACAGCCAAAAATTTCACTTTCCATGCCTATATCTATAATTTATAGAGAAATTTTCACTGCCAGAGGTAAAGGAAAACCGACGATTTTTCCTCACAGCAGAAATTCCCGACTCAGACAAAAGATAAATGGAGAAAATTCTCTGATCTTCCACAACCAAAAATTTCACCTTCCATACCTATCTATGGATAAATAGAGAAAAATCTCTCATCTCCCACAACCAAAAGTCAGGCATTGCCCAACCTATATCTATATTTATAGTTATTTAACTTAAGAATGAGATATTAAACTATACAATAATCACGAATAATTTCATCTAAAGATTTATGTGAATCGCCATACATTCTGGCTCTCTTTAATGCACTAAAATCATGTTCAATCTTATTTAAATCAGGAGAATATTTGGGGAGGAATATTACTTGATGCTCTGTTTATTCTACCATTTCTCTAATTATATTTTTGCCATGGATTGGAGCATTATCCATAATTAATACTCAAGGAATTTCTCATCAGGGTGATCAAAATATTGATTACCAGCCTTCAAATCCTTCTGCATTTAAACTTCTTGTGAATATCATTGGGGCAATTAAGTCCTTTTTCTTTTTATTCTCCCCCCTAATAGGTTTTCTCTTTTTCCTCCCTTTCCTTGATAGAGACAAGCGATCGCTCATCTCAATTCACAACGTTTCCCCAAATTCATCACACCAGAAAATCCAGAGTAAAGCTGATTATTTTCCAAGGTGAAATTTCACAACTTCTACTCCCAAACTCAACAGAAGGTTCAGCAACATCTCGTTCCAACAAATCAACAACTTTTCCTACTGCCAAACCAGCATCACTTTCCAAATTCAAAATTGCCTCTCTTCCCAAACATTCATAACACCTTAAAATCCAATATTGATTATTCTCTGACCGTTTCAACGCCATCAAAATTAAATTATCAGTTTCCCAACCTAAGAAACGATAAATTTGTGGCAACCTTCCACCAGATTTTTCAGAACTAATCCACGGCATTACCTTAACAAGTAAAGGCAGATTTAACTCATAACCCCGTTGCACAGTACCAGCACTTTCCCAACTTCCCAAATGAGGATAAATAGCATAAGTAAATTCGTGAATTCCCACATCAGCCTCCTCATCAGGCCAAGTCGAACCCCTTAATAAAGTTAAACGTAATTCATTCGACTTTGCATCATATCCATACTTACAATCATTCAGCAAACTTACCCCATAATTATCATCACTAATATCCGCCCAACGTAAAGCCGGAACTTCCCATTTTGCCTGATCTCTTTCTGTCTGAAACTTAGTCATTCTCTTAATAGCCCCACAAGGAATTTCATAAGTAACAAAATCCGTTTCTATATTTATAGGAAAAGCAGCTTTAACTAAAGTATGACTTTCCTGCCAATTTACCCAACATTTAATTTTTAGCAGTGGAGAACCAAACTCCAAAATATAATCCTGACAAAACTCAGACTTTCCTATTTTTCTAATAACTCGTAGACAACTTCTTAAATCTCCTTTTTCCATCCACCCAATATCTATTAATTTTGCAGCAGCTAAAGGATATTCTTGATAATTTGGATCGATATTCCAAGCATCCCAATATTGACCCTCATCTTGAAAAGCCTGCAATTCATTCCCCTTCCCTTTTCCCAAAACTTCCCGTTCATTAATCTTGTCAAAAATACTCTCCAAATTTCCCGTTTCCCCCTCCACCTTTACCCGTAATAAATCATTCTCTAAAAGCCATCTTTCACCATTTAAACTAACAGTATTGACAAACTCAAATTTTTCTGCTATCCTTTCTGTAAAATGGGGAATAGGTGTGCTCATATATAGTCTTTTGTCCAAACCAGAAAACCCGCAACATAGCCAAAACACTCGATAACCAACCCCAGGTACATCAGAAGCAACAAACAATAAATCCTTATCCGACACCTGAGAACTAACTAATTTTCCCTCATTGTCATAAACTAGCCAGTCATTTCGATCATTTTGCATACCAGCAGAATAATTATCCATATCCAAACCCTCTCCCTGCTGCCTACTCCCCACACCCCAACAATCCTTTTTTTCCGGAGGCGCTGGCAAAGCAACCGAAACCAATTCCGAACGTTGCCAATTCAGAGAATTAAAAACAATAACCCGATAAAACATCCCATCTTCACCAGAATCAAACGAAAAAGGCGGACAAAAATCAATATGAGAAGCGATCGCCTCCATCGCCTCATCCAAAATTTCCAACCCCAACCGTTCAGACTCCCTCCAACCATTATTAGCATCCACATAAACATCAGAAATAGCCGAACCAGGCAAAATATCGTGAAACTGATTAAACAAAACCCCCTTCCAAGCAACCTCCAAATCATTCTTCCGATAAAAAGCACCAGTCACAACCGAAGCAAAAACAGCAAACAACTCCGCCTCATACAACAAACCCTCACAACAACGGTTCCATCTCTTTTGATCAGCATGAGTCGTATAACAACCTCGATGAAACTCCAAATAAAGTTCATCCCCCCAAACAGGATAATCATCAGAACCTTCCCCCACCAACTCTACTAAAAAATTCTCAGCAGTCGTAAACTCCAACAAAGGAAAAAAACCAGACTCCCGCCATCTTTTCCCCACCTCCAACATATCCCTAGTCGGACCCCCACCATGGTCTCCCACCCCAGGCAACCACAAAACATTTTTTCTACTAGTTTTCACCAACCATTCACAAGCAAACCTTCCCATCTTTACAACATCAATACTTTCTCCTATCGGCGGTAACATCAAACTAAAAATTCGACTTTTATCCAAACCTTCCCACCAAAAAACCTCAAAAGGAAACTCCATAAAATCATTCCAACGCAACTTTTGAGTCACAAAATATTCCATACCCCCACCCTGAAGAATTTGTGGAAGTTGCCAACAAAAACCAAAACTATCCGGCAACCAAGCTACAAGAGAAAATCTGCCAAACTTATCCCAAAAATAACCTTGACCATATAAAACCTGACGAACAATTGATTCCCCACTCACAGTATTTAACTCTGGTTCTACCCACAAACCCCCAACAAACTCCCACTTTCCCAACTCTACTTGCGCTTTAATTCTATTAAATAAATCTGGTCTATTTATTTCTATCCATTCATATAGTGCCGGAGTCGAATGACAGAAAATAAGTTCCGGAAAATCTTGTTGTAAATTCAATACAGACTCAAAAGTTCGTTGCGCCACTTCCCAAGTTTCTTTGACATCCCATAACCAAGCTAAATCTAAATGAGCATGACCCAATAATTTCAGTTTTAAACTATTAATATACTTCTCAGAAATTTTGACTATTTCAGCATTAACTTTTATCAGACACTCTTCAAACTTTTCCCTCTCTCCAACTGACTGCCAATCTATCAAATTTACCGCATATTTTATTCTTTCTATATCTAAGTCATTCTCAGTCTCAACTTTTGCCAAATATTCAACTAAAATTTCTAACTCATCTGCCAATAAACCAGGGTCTAGCTGATAATTATCCACATTTTCATACACGCACCAAGACTTTACTAAAGCTCCCCAGTCATGTACCGGACTTACCAACTTAATCCCAATTAAAAAAGTCTCCCCAACCATTGCCTTTGGAGTTAGTAAAATTCGACTCGAACAGTCAAATAAATCTCCTGTTTGTACTAATTTTCCATTTACATAAATTTCCGCAGATTCAGCCCACCAAGTTAAACTTAATTTTAAAGATAAATCAGCTAAAAAATAGTTGTTTAAGTGTGAGGGAATTATCAATTTTTGCCCTAACCATAAAATCTGTTTACCTTTTTTCCAGGCAATATGTTTTCTCTCATTTGTTACGGCTAATTCCCAAGTATCTAAATTTTCAAGTGCGGTTAAAGGTATATCTCTTTGCTGACATCGCCATTGTCTTTGAATATCTACTTGGGTTAGTTTTCGTAGTTTTTCTATAGTTGTTGAAATTTCTCTAATAGAAAATTGCATAAAGTTTTGATTTGTTGATTATTGAATGTTTAGAAAGAGTATATAGCAGAAGAAAGAAGGAAGAAGAATAGATAGGATATAAGCTATCGCTCCACTCAACTGAGAAGATAGGGAAAATATTCGTTTCAATGGAGTTAAAGAAAACATTTTGTGAAGCTCAAAAAAATCTGTGAGGTTTTTAGTCTTGCATTCCCCAAAAAATTGTGAGAAAATTTATGTATTGGGATTTGTTCGCCCCTACGCATGACTATTTATTCAACTAAAAACGCCACACTTTTTACTGATAACTATAGATAGAGAGATATAAGCGATCGCTCCACTCAATTTAGAACAGAGAGAAAATATTCATTTCAGTAGAGTCACAAAAAACATTTTGTCAAGCTCAAAAAAATCTGTGAGGTTTTGAGCCTTGCATTCCCCAAAAAATTGTGAGAAAATTTATGTATTAGGAGTTGTTCGCCCCTACGCATGACTATTTATTCAACTAAAAGCACTGCACTTTTTACCGATAGCTATATATAGATGAGCGATCGCTCCACTCAATTTAGAACAGAGAGAAAATATTCATTTCAGTAGAGTCAAAAAAAACATTTTGTCAAGCTCCAGAAAAAAAACGTGATGCCAAGGTTTTTTGCCTTGCATTCTCCAAAAAATTGTGAGAAAATTTATGCATTGGGAGTTGTTTGCCCCTACGCATGACTATTTATTCAACTAAAAACACTGCACTTTTTACCGATAGCTATATATAGATGAGCGATCGCTCCACTCTACTGAGAAGAGCAAAATAAGCATTTTGTGAAGCTCAAAAAAATCTGTCAGGTTTTTTGCCTTGCATTCCCCAAAAAGTTGTGAGAAAATTTATGTATTGGGAGTTATTCGCCCCTACGCATGACTATTTATTCAACAAACTCCCCGATATTCCAGGGCCAACGCATCTAAATTCTGGAACCTTCTACAGTTAAGCTTTAGAGAAGTAATAAGTATAAACACTCAGAACCCTAACATCCTTGCCCTGTTAGAACTTCAAAATAAGATGCGTTTGCCTTGCCCGATATTCTTTCTAATTGAAATTGAGATGTAGAAGTAGATTCTGATTTTTTTCTAACAACAACTTTCTTGCAACTCACCTAAGTCCTTGATTAGCTTTCCTCATAGAAAAAAAATTTTCATCAAAACCTTAGCTACTCCATAGATAAGTAAAGCCAAATCATATTTCATATTTCAATTTACTCATAACTGAAACAAACTTATTCCTAACTCCAGAGTCTCATAAAACTTCGCTTCTGAGATATAATAAAGCTGTTTAGTAACATACTACTCTCTATAATTAGTTCACTTTTAACTCTATAAAAATTATCCGATCGCCTTCTCCTATTCCCTATTGCTTCAAAAAAGCGCACTGCCTGCGCTGAGGTTTCCGAGCGCGTAAAGACGGAGCAAGAAAAAGAAAATCATGAAAATAAATAAACCTACCCCTATCAAAAATTTAAAATAAAAATGACATCAAGTCCTTATAAAAGTAAAGTATTAAACTTTGTTTCTGAAAAATATCGCCAAATATTAGATAGAAGCGATCGCGTCTTCAATCAAGTAAAATTTGCAACTACCAACACAATTCAATTGCTACTTTATCCAATATATGTGTTGCTGCAAACCTCTCGCCTAGCAGTCAAACAGCTAGGAAAAAAGGCATCCGTAAAAAAACCACAAATCACAAATAAAGTCAATAATGAAACAACTAAAAATCATCAAAATACTAACCAACCTATTCAGCAAGCATCACTAACAACAATACAAACAGTCACCCCACCAGCAGCTAAACTCCCAGTAAACACCTCAACTTCTTCCCTAATTAAACCCAAATCTGAACTTTTCCCAAGACTAGACATTAAATTTGAAAATCAAGACACCCTGGCAGATAATCATCAAAAATCTGAACTTTTGACCAAAGACCAACAAAAACAGCCACTTATCTTAACAGCTTACTTAGAAAACAACACCCCATTGCAACTTCAACCATGCGCCGAAATTGCACCCAACTCTAGATATATGAGTATTTTCTGGCAAATTATGGCCTGGGTGCAAACCAGTCAAATAGCCTTATGGTTCAATCTATTTGAGGAATTGAAATTACCCCCGGAGAAAAATAAACTAATTCAGGAAAAAAATAATTACCAAACACTGCCATTATTGTCAAGTTCCAATCTAATTTTCCGTGACTTTATTAACAATATAGCTAAACATTACATACACCCAATTACTAGAAGTCTAGGTTTAAATGAATTACTACCACCTATTAACATAGAAGAATTACCCTTTGAATCATTGTTAGAAGTAAAACAAGAGGAAGACCAGGTACAGAACTCTTCTCAAAAGACCATTTTCACTTCTAATAATTCTGCCAACATAGAAACTATCAGATTTAGAGAAAATCGAGGCAGGAGCATCAAAACTTTAACAAAGACAAATGAACAAAACTTTTCCCAGACCACAAAAAATGCCAAAGTTTCGATTCAATATTATAGTAGAGAAGATAGTAGGCCAGATTACCAGCAAGAACAAGACTGCTTAGAAGTAGCCTCAGTTTCAATAGGATATATCAAACATCCTCTAGAAGAAATATTGGGATGGGTGGATGTGGTTATGACCTGGATAGAAAAAGTATTTGCACAAGTCTGGCAATGGAGCCAAAAGAAGTTGAAAAATATTTGACACATATATTGTAGTCAAATGAGACAATATTTAGATATGATAAGAAAGTTGTAGATTTTTCATAATCAATATCAATTTTTCACATCCTGGGAGAAAACTAATAGATGCTAACTCTAAAAATAGTCGTTAATATTGTCGTCCTCTTCTTTGTTGCATTATTCATTTTTGGATTCTTGTCCAACGATCCTGCTCGTAACCCTAGTGGTCGAGATATGGAGTAATAAAATCTCTATATTTTTAGAGACTGAGTAAAAACTTGCACCAAGATTTCAGTCAGCCTGGAAGTCCACTAATCTGATTAAGTGTTATATTCCAGGCTAGTTTTTGACATAATTTATAAAATATGATATGTAAAATCAAATTCAGTGAGTAACTTAATAATATATCCAGACCCTAAAGAGTGGAAAAAAGTAATCTCCAGGCCAAGCTAATTAGATTTTTACTCTTGAATTGATAAATCTTCTGTAAAAGTTCTAACTCTTAAGTTTATGATCGACTCCGATCTTTAACCTTTGAGCTTAATGTTTCTATCTGAAATATGTCCTATCCTCTGCCCCCACCACAACTACCTCCAATAGTTGAAACCCTCCCTTCACAAACGGTAACCCAATCTGTTACAAAATTACGACAGCAAGTACCTAGCCCACTGCCAAAATCAAACCAGGGGACTGAGGAAATCATATTGTCTGCAAAAAACACTTTCTCAGGACAAGAATTCAGAGAAACCGTATTATACAAAATTCCTCAAATTAAATCCACCTTTGACCCTGTTAGTCCAGTAAGTCCAATTCATACAACCTCAGCAAGTCTGGGACCACCTGTAGAAATAGATATATCATCAGCAGAAAAAATTTCTACTATCGAAAACCAAATTAATTTAGATAGAAAACTAACATTCTCCTCTACTTCCTTCTCAAATTTCTCCGAATATACAGCCAGAAAACAAGAAGAAGAAACTACTACACAAATAAACTTATATAGCTCAAACAGTAGAGACATTCTAGAACATTTCAGTAAGAATACTGCAAGTACCAAGCAAAAAATAATTACCTCAAAATTTTTCAGTCAACCAGAGCAACTTGAAACACAGACACAAAAACAAACACTTGAAATAGGACAAACAATAGAAGATAGTTCCCCAAAATTGCCCAATCTTCCCCAAGAGCAACAACCTATAGACCAGCCAGATGTCCCAGAATCAAAAGAAGAAGAAACACCCGTTCCCATAGCAGATCCAGAATCTCAAACCCAAGAGTCAGACGAAGAAACAGAAAATAAACAACCTATTACAGTACCCTTGCCAGCAGATGTAGTAGAAGTAACAGCAGAGCGTCAAGAATATGACGACCAACGGCGACTAATTACAGCAGAAGGTAAAGTAATAGTGCGATTTAGTCAAAGACTCGTTAACGCAGACAAAGTACAAATTAACTTAACAACTCGTCAACTCCTGGCTACGGGAAATGCTGTTTTTACTCAAGGGCAACAAGTATTGCTAGGAGAACGCATGGAATACAACTTTACCCTAGACAAAGGAGTAATTGAACAAGCAAGTGGAATTATATTTGTCGGTAACGCCGAAGAAAGATCCTCATCATCCCTACCCACCACAGAAGGAGTAGGAGCATTACAAGCAAGAACATTAAGCGATCGCATCAGTGCTACTCAACCACCAACAAATGTCAAAGCAACTGAAGGCACAAAAGTTACATTTGAACCCAAACTAGAAGCACCCGAACAAGCAGGAACAGTTAATAGACTGCGCTTTGAAGCAGACCGTCTCAACTTATTAGGTGCAGGCACCTGGGAAGCCACAAATCTCCGACTCACCAACGATCCGTTCTCACCCCCAGAAGTAGAATTAAGAAGCGAGCGTGCTACACTCAAACCCCTATCACCCTTTCAAGATGAACTAATCACCAAAAAAGCACGGTTAGTATTCGACAATCGCTTTAGTTTACCACTATTTCGCGAACGAACAATTATTGACCGTAACCAAAGAGACCCCCTGCCAATTCAAATTGGTTATGACCAAGATGATAGAGGAGGATTATTTGTTGAAACTACATTTGAACCCCCACTTCAAATACCATTTCAAGTCAGACTAACTCCCCAATATTACTTAGAAAGAGCCTTTTTAGGAGATGAAGGCGACTCCCCCATAGATGATAATGTGTTTGGTCTCAAAGCTTCGGTAAACGGTTCCATAACCCCCACAACTCAACTAGAAGGACGAGCCACATTTCTCACATTTAAAGACTTTCCCGACCTAGAAGAAGACGACTTTCGGGGTAGCGTTCGACTAAGACAGTTATACCAAGGTTACAATTTAACAGGAGAGTATAGTTATCGCGATCGCTTATTCAATGGTAGTTTAGGATTTCAAACAGTTCACAGCAGCGCAGGTGTCGTTCTTACCTCCCCCCTAATACCACTAGGAGAAACTGGTGCCCAACTAAGTTTTCAGACAGGTTATCAAGTTGTCAATGCCAGAACAGACCGTCGGGAATTATTAACAGACCTCCAACCATTTGAACCCTTACCCGATGAAAATGATGAAAATGATGACGACGATGCTAAAGCACGAGCTGACCTTGGTCGTTTCCAGAGCGTAGTCTCTCTGAGATACCCACTAACTATCTGGAGTGGAGAAGCATTGCCAGCGACCCCGACCGAAGGCTTGAGATATACCAGCAAACCAGTAGTTCCATTTGTGCAAATGGTCTTAGGACTGACTGGTGCTACTAGCCTTTATAGTAACGATGAAGACCAATCTTATCTTCGTGGCAGTCTTGGGTTTACTGGTCAGTTTGGACATTTTTCCAGAGACTTTTTTGATTATACTGGATTCAACTTAACTTATAGCCAGACAGGTCTAAGTGGTCAGTCACCTTTTTTCTTTGACCGCGTTGAAGACACGAATGTCCTCTTATTTGGTCTTGTCCAACAGATTTATAAAGGTTTTCGGGTTGGCTATCAAAGTGGAATCAACATAGAAAATGGTGATATTCTCGACGATCGAATCACATTAGAATATAGTCGTCGTACTTATGGAGTCATATTAACTTTTAGTCCCAGACGACAAACTGGTACATTTAGCCTCCGGATCAGTGACTTCAACTGGCAAGGTGGTACAACTCCTTTCTCAGGGGAAGATATTCGGCCCGTAGGTGGCGGTGTGGTTCGTTAACGAAGTCAGAAGTCAGAAGTCAGAAGTCAGAAGTTAAACCACCCCTAACCCCTCCCAGGAGGGGAAGTAGGGGATGCGTGAGCAACTCTCCAAAAATATTTCGCCAGTCAAGGCGGGGTTGCACGACTTAATTATAAGGTTTCTAGTTGCTCCAATTCTCCGATCTCTGGGATAGTTTCTGCCTCATAGGCATCTGGTAGAAGTATTCCCACAAGTTTGACCCCATCCATAATAGTTGTGCGTGAAACTCCTGTAATTCTCTCTATGGCATGGGTTTTCGTGCCATTAACATACATTTTCCAGCAGTTGCGTTTGAGATCATCACTATATCCGTATGGGTTGATATTCTGCGATCAATTGACGACCACACTTGACACAGATATAATTTTGTTTACCTTTTCGCGTGACCATTTTTATGGATGTGGTGACTGTGGCATTCTGGATATTCCATTGCATTTTTCCTTGAACTTTACACGCTGATCATTCTCTCAATCATCTTCTTTTCTGACAACGCCCATTAATTAGCCATATCATGTCTGCTTGAATACTTATACCATTTCTGAAAAATTGTGTGATTTTTGTAGCAGCGATCGTCAACTGATAGAGGCATTAATCTTCATAGATCATAAATTGGCTATATTTAAAGCCTCAACAATATAATTCCACCCTGTTATTGATGCTATAATTTCATTTGAGAGGTTGTTAATCATCTCTGTGAGATTTGTTCTCAAATCTTCTAAAGTTTCATATATTCCCCAACTTAAATGATCCTTCATGTATTGCCAAAGTCGTTCTATGGGATTAATTTCTGGACTATGTGGGGGTTGAAATAGTAAAATAATATTTTCAGGAACTTTGATTTTTTTGGCTGTATGGGCTGTACTATTATCTAATTGGATAATATTTATACTATTATTATATTGAGCAGATAATTGGTTTAAATAAACTTGAAAACATTCAGCATCCAAATGAGAAAATTCTCAAAACAAAGATTCTCCCGTGGCGGGTTCCACAACCCCATATATATAAATAGCTTTGAAATCCCATTGGACTTTTCCAGTAGGTTTGACTCCACAAGCAGTGATTAATCGAGGTTCAATTGTTTTTAAACCGATAGGAGTTTCATCTTGGCAAAAATAGCGTAATGGTTGTTTACAGAAATCTTGGGAAAAATTGACGAGTAAAAATTTAATAGTTTCTCAGTTAGATATTAGTTTTTTTTTAAAGCTTTCAGCTGGTTCTGGTTCTTTTTTTACTGAAAACTTTCTGGGAAGTTTTAATTTGGCCTTAAATTTAGATCTGATGATTCCGTAAAGAGTTTTATAATCAACATCTTCCCCATATTCACAGCGAAGCCATTCCTGAATAGCTCCGTAGCTTTTAAATCCATCCGAGTGGCTGATTTAATATGAGCTTTAATCCAGTTTCAGCAGTAGATGAAATTGCCTTTGGACGACCAGTAGTTTTTTTGACAGTTAATCATGATTTTAATCCAGTTTCAGCATATTCTTTAAACCACCGATGTACGCTCACTTGATGTACTCCCACTGCTTGTGCTATTCCTTTAACAGTTTTGATTTGTCCAGTTTTTAACAAATATAAAGCTTGAACTTTACGATATGTGGCAGTAGTTTTCTGCTGAGTTAAAACCTCTTGGAGTTGACAGCCGTGTTTCAATAATTTTGAGATGACAGTAATTTACCATATCTTGATGATGACTCTTGAGGCGTGCGATCGCACGCCTCAAATATAACATTTTTTTTAAGAAATGGTATTATACTTTAGTGGAAGAAGGCAAAGGGCAGAAGGCAGGGGGAGCTGAAGAGTTTCTTACAATTTTGACTGAATTCTATACATGATCCGATGCTACCCGATATGATATCATAATAAAGATATTTTCTCTAATAAATTTCTCCCTGTTCCCTAAATTTTTTATTGTGGGTATTCTAAAGAGACATGATATTAAAAGCTAAAGAACTATACCACTTCCGATTCCCGATCAAAAGGCGATCGCTCCATCTACAGCACAAAGTTTAAGCCTAGAAGTCATATCAAATCCTCTTAATTGGACATAAAAAAAATTCTCCAATTGCCATAACTACGCTCATCTTTCTAATTCTTTCTCCTCCTGAATTCAGCAATTCTGACTTCTGACTCCAACTCGACTTAACCATTCTATAACTGTTTAACCGGATTTGATATCAGCAGTTAGGTTAGTAGATGGCATAACACCACTGAAAACTAACTAACTGCCAGAAACAAATTTGGGTATGGATAGACACCTTCTAAAAATCTAGACAATCCTAGACACGTTCTTCGATTAAATAGCAGTCAGCACTCAGCGGTCAGCACTCAGCATGATTGACTTTTTTTGACACTCTCGTCGGGGATTTCAACCCCGACTCAACTATCCTGCGCATTAGCTGCCGGGATTTAATCCAAGCTTAAAAAGCTGAAGCGCTGTTTGCAAAGCATTCCGGTAAGGAAAATGCTGAAGCGCGCTATAGCTAGTTAATGACGTAAAAACATAGACATTTTGTAGATATAAGTCTTGGATAGTCCATGTTTTTCAGCTTTAGCAAGCAACAGAAAACAAATCTATATATATAGAACTACAAGAACTGGTTAAGACATTTTTCAATCCTAAAACCCTTTGACAGTTTGCTATTTCCTGTTCCCTGTTCCCTATTCCCTAGTGCGTAGCGCTATACTGTTAGGGATAAAAACTCAACTGGGGTAATCCCAGGGTTTCTTCCCAACCCATCATCAAATTCATACACTGAACACCCTGACCAGCTTGACCTTTAATCAAATTATCAATAGCTGACATAATAATCACTCTATCAGTACGGTGATCCACCTCAATACCAAGATAACAGAGATTAGTGCCACAAGCCCATTTAGTTTGAGGATAAGTACCACTAGGCAATACTTTCACCCAAGGGCAATTACGATAAAAAGCATTATAAATAGTCAGCAAATCTTCTCGCACTAACCCAGGGTCTCGCAGAGTACCATAAACTGTAGCTAATATTCCCCGCACCATTGGCATCAGATGAGGAGTAAATTGCACCTTCACATCATAACCAGCCAAATTACCACAAATTTGTTCAATCTCTGGAGTATGTCGATGACTAGCTACTCCATAAGCACCAATAGAATTATCCGCCTCAGCTAGTAACATATTAATAGCTGCTTTGCGACCACCTCCAGAAGTCCCTGACTTCGCATCAATAATTGCAGTTTCCGGTACTATCAAACCCTGTTTAAATAGTGGGGAAAGTGCTAAAAGACTAGCCGTGACATAGCAACCAGGGCAACCTATAAGTTGAGCATTGGCAATGCGATCGCGATACAATTCTGGTAACCCGTAGACAGCAGTTGCAACTATTTGTTTATCTGTGCGTTCTCCACCATACCAAGATTGATAAGTCTCTAAATTAGAAAATCGATAGTCAGCGGATAAGTCCAATACTTTACATCCCTTTTCCAACAGAGTTGGTGCCATCTTCCAAGCTAAACCATTGGGAAGAGAAAGGAAGACTACCTGACATTTACTGGATATCTTGTCCAAATCTATTGCCTCTACCATTAAATCTACAGAATGCTCCAAGTGAGGGTAGATTGAAGAAAAAGGTTTCCCCGCACTGCTGTCACCCCCCAAGTACACAACCTCAGCCTTTGGATGATCCTCAAGCAGCTTGACAAGTTGCACCCCGCCATAGCCGGAAGCACCTACAATTCCTATTGGCACAGGTGCCGATTCATTCATAATATTAACTCCTAAGTAATTTGAGTAGCAAAAATTTTAACTTTTGCTGCATTTTAGTACTAAATTTTTATTTTGGTGATATTTAACATTTTGTTTTATAGTTTTTATTTTTTTGAGCATTGGGAAAGTGGTTTGTCAAAAATTTTAAATTATATCAAATTTTACTAATTAGTGATGTGATTACGATCAATTGGCCATACTAAATATAAAGAATTGTTATTTGAGTATTAAATTTTAGATCAAGATCCCATAAACTTTTTCTTAGTCAATAACGTAGTTCTAAAACGTGCTGGTTAGCGATTTGATCTTAACTTACCACGCGAAAGATATTGCTAGATGGCTTCAATAAGTAAAGGATGGTTATAGCGCTACGCGCAAGTCAGAAGTTAGAAGTTAGAAGTAATCCCTGACACTCATTTGAGTGTTTATCATTGCCCTAACCTATTTGCGTAGTACTATATCTATGGAAGCCATTTGGTATCTATTTAAGAAGTTACAAGTTCAATACCCATCTGGGTTTTATGATTCTGGCAGTCATTTTTCATAATTTTTCGGTTTCCTGAACCCTTATAGTTGTTAGGCTCCTTAAAACGGCTTTCCTGAAGCCTTTGTATTTCAATAAAAGATACGGTTAGGGGTTCTATAAGAGCTGATTAATAAAGAAAATCTAAAGAAAGCTACATAAGAGTGAATCATAGTTTTACTATCAATGATAGTCTAGATATAATTGTGACTAATCAGCCGTATACCTGCGCTCGTTAAGCCTCAACGTCAGCTATACCCAAGTGATCTAAGTGATTTAGAGTGGGAAATACTCAAGCCTTTGCTACCTAAACCAAAAGGGTTTGGTCATCCCATTGAAGTGGATTTAACAGAGATGATCAACGGTGTATTTTATGTACAACGGACTGGATGTCAGTGGGAAATGATATCCCATGACTTACCTCCCTACACAACTGTATATAGGTATTTTCAGAAATGGCAACGTCGTGGTATATGGGAGCAAATCCACGCTCGAGTCTGCCAAAAACTAAGAGTTCAACTAGAAACAGGTCAAAATTCTAGTGTGGCGTTCGCTGATTCTCAGTCAGTCAAAACAACAGAAAAAAGGGCTGTGTCTATGGTTTCGATGGTGGAAAAAAGGTTAAAGGGCGTAAGCGCCATATAGTTGTAGACTCTCAAGGACTATTAATAGGTGTTTGAGTAACTCAAGCAAATGCTTCTGAGAGATTGGGAGCTATAGTTGTGCTCAACGAAGCCAGGGATAAGTTGTCGCTCACTGGAAGTGATATGGGTAGATCAAGGATATTCTGGTAAAAATTTCGCCAAGGCAGTTCAGAAAGTTTGTGGAGAACGAGTACTAGTGGAAGTAATTGAGCGAAAAACCAAAACTTTTGAGAAACTACCGAAGCGGTGGATTGTGGAACGCACAAATGGAATTGTTAAACAGATTTAGGCGTTTAAGTAAAGATTATGAGGTGTATTCACAAGTGAGTGAGACCATGATTTATGGTTCCTGAATCTGCCTAATGGTCAAGAGATTAGCTAATTTAACATTTACTTTATAAATCAGCTCTAAGATCGAGCTGTGATTAATACTTTGGCGTTGCTGAATCAAGGTATGAAAATAAAAACTGAAGAATCTCAAATATTTGTCATTGATATAGTTTAGCAATCGCCAAAAAATACAAATCATACCCCAAATCAGCAATGCCAATACTTTTAGGACTTAGGCATAATATCATGTCCGGATAAGAGCGCAATCAAAAAACTGTCTCTTTCTTCTTCTTTCTTGCCTCCTGACTCCTGAGTCCTTGGTCATTTATTTATATAGCAACCGCCAAGGCGGTTAGGACACTGCTTGCAGAACTGATTCAATCGCCGGAAAGCAAACAATCAAATCCTTTGAGCTGGTGACGAATGCGACTTTTAAGCCAAGACCAACATTTCTCTATGGGATTGAGGTCTGGTGAATAAGGAGGTAAATACAACAGTTGAC
>NZ_JAAHGB010000100.1:0-19510 GCF_010672695.1 Okeania sp. SIO1H4 | reverse complement strand
TTTCTCCAAGTAATCCTGCTAAATAATAACGGAATCCCTTTTTTTGACCTTTGGTTTTAAATAAATCATCAAACTTTTGACACCACTTTTCAAAGCATGGAGGTAAGGCAGATAGGATTGTTTCTCTCATCGCTAGAGTATTTTTAGGTAAAAGTATTGCTATATAATGATTCGGTACTATTTTAACACATTTTTTTCCAAAAGTCCAGCTAACTTGCTTCCATTGGTGGCCTCAAACTAGGGCTATTCAATTATAAGCGATCGCTTGAACATAAAGGTAGTTGGCGTTGGCGGAGCAAGTGCGGCAGCTATATCGCCATCTTTTTGGCCATCAACTTTGAATACATCTACTGTAATGATTCTGGTTTTATTATAAGTGATCATCCTAACATGATATTATACTACATTTTCAACTATATGGAGGGAAATGTAAATGTGGATCGCACTTATTGCTAAGGTTAAGTAATAGGCAATTCTATTATTCATACTTTTAATTCTATAAAGCTGTTTGCGTAGCATTCTGTAGGAATAGCTGATAGCTGATGCCTGAATGCTTACGGTAATTTCAACTCAAACAATCAAGTTTATTTCCCAAAGAATACAAAAGATAAAACGCATAACCACCAAATATAGTAGGGGTTAACGGCCGTCAACCCCTACAAATAGTGTATAATTTCGTTTTTTGCGAAAGTCCTGTTGATATTAAACCAATTTATTAATCTCAGCTCATACAGAATTTTCCTGTTGAATTCTCACTCCTGAATTCTGACTCCTAAAATTCTTCCTAATGATGATGATGGTGACCATGATCGTGGTCGTGATGGTGATGATGACCGTGGGAATGTCCATGCTCCCCACCGTGACTATGACTATGAGTTTTCTTCGCTTGTGCCACTGCTAAAGAAGGATTAACAGCTAAAGCATTCTCACTCAACAACTCCTCAATATAAAGGTTAGCCCAATCAGCAGCCATCTGCAAAAATTCTGGGCGATCGTTTACACAAGGCATTTGACGATAAGTTACTTCTGGATATTTGCGACGTATCGCTTCAATAATATGCTCAACATCTAATAATGTTTCGTGATTTTCTGTAGCAAAACCAATAGGCATAAATATAATAGCTGTTGCACCTAATTCTATAAGATTTTTAGCAGCAGTTTTAGCATCTGGTTGAGTCCAGTCAATTAGTGGGGTATCGTGATTTAACCAACCTACAGAAATTAAAGGAAAACGATTAATTAAACGTTCCCGCACTAACTCATAAAGTTCCTGACTTTCATCAATTCCAGAAGTAAAACCTTTAGCTTCGTGAGGGCAACCATGATTAGTTAAAACAATGCCAATTTGAGATGGTAAATGAGCAACTGCCAAATCATTAGCAATTTCTTCTTCTACCATTTTTGCCATTAGATTAATATAATCAGGTTCGTTATAAAAGGAAGGAATATAACGTTGACCTTTAATCCAATGTTCGGTCTTATCTGCTAATTTTACTAAGGCTTCATTAACTTGTTCGACGGCAATTCCACTGGTAAAAATAGAGTCAACTACTAGCAAAGGATAAATCAATAATTTATCAAATCCTTCAGCTTTAATTTGTGTTAATACTTGTTCTGGTAAGTGGGGAGCGCAGAAGTTAAAAGCCTTGAAAACTTTAACGCGATCGCCCCACTTTGCTTGGAGATTTTTTTCAATTCCAGCTCTTTGACTTTCAAAAATAGCATTATGAGGAGAAATAAAATTACCATGTTGATGACTCCATTCATGCAAGTCAAAAATAGCTAATAATTTGGCAATGGGAGGGTATATCCAGGTAGGAACAGGAGCAAATTTAGCAGTAAGTAAATTTAATGCTTGTTCGTTATAATTAGCAAAATCTTCATAACTTTCTACTTCACCATATCCCATTAATAAAACTGCTACTCTGTCTTTTTTATCGGATGGAGTAACTGTTGATTGTTGAATTTTTTCTGGAGTAGTAACCACGTTTTTTCCCTTGATTTTAGAATTATTAATTAACTTGATACAAGAATGTACAACAGAAACAATTTATTGGCTTATACTCGGTCAAAAAAACAAGTATAAAAATCCTTTTTTTGAGAATAGGTTTGATTGAAATATGATTGAAAAAAACAAACATTTTTCTCAAACCTACTCCTACCACTATTGGTTTCTGTGCAACAGTAATAGTGAGTAATTAGACTCTGGTGTTAGTTTAACACTCCCCTCCGGGGGGATGGGTACTACAATAATTGAGATTATATAAAATATTCAAGGTTTGCTTGGGACATTTAACGAAGTCAGAAGTTAACCCACCCCTCGCCCCTCCCCCTCCCAGGAGGGGAAGTAGGGGATTGGAGCAAGGTTCCAAAAATACAGCATATTTCGGGCAAATAAGGTACAGGGTAAATGATGAAAATATTGTAGTGCGGGCATCTTGCTCGCTTCGGGGTGTACCTTATAACCAGGGCAAACGCATCTTATTTTGCCGTTCCCTATATGTAGTGTTTATTTGATTTTATAGACACTATATGTTGAAAGTCTATTGTCAACAAGCGCAATAAAACCCGGTTTATTGATAATTACCCCTAGTTTATTGACGAGATGCGTTTGCCCTGACCTTATAACAATGGGAAGCGCTGTATTTTGCCTTAAAAGGCGACGTTTTAGACCCAATTATTTTGATCAAAAGTTGAAAACTCAGATAAGGCCAGATTTTTCCATCCTTCAGTCCTCTCCCAGATAACTAAAGCCTTCTTCTTTCTTCCTTCTGAATTATGACTTTTGACTTATAACTTATAACTTTCTTCCTTCTTACTTCTGAATTATGACTTTTGACTTTTGACTTCACAAGGTACAGGGTAAATGATGAAAATATTGTAGTGCGGGCATCTTGCTCGCTTCGGGGTGTACCTTATAACAATGGGAAGCGCTGTATTTTGCCTTAAAAGGCGACGTTTTAGACCCAATTATTTTGATCAAAAGTTGAAAACTCAGATAAGGCCAGATTTTTCCATCCTTCAGTTCTCTCCCAGATAACTAAAGCCTTCTTCTTTCTTCCTTCTGACTTCTGACTTTTGACTTATAACTTATAACTTCAGGACTTACACAAATTATTAGATAAAACGCTATCTGTAGAGGGAAAATGCCATTTTCCCCTACTAGATATGGCGGTTCTGCGTCAGTCCTGACTTCTAACTTTCTTCCTTCTTCCTTCAAGATGACTATAGTAATTTGCCCTGGAATACACGACTCAAAGCTAACTGAGCAATTCTTGGAGGGACTATTTGTCCATTGGCAAAGTCTCTCTCAATCTGGAGAGTTGTTAATTTGTCCAACTCAAGATTATTCTCCCTATTCTGCTATTGACATTTTGAACTTTTTATGGATAAAAAACCAATTAACTAAAAATGTGCCACTATTATTTATTGCCTTTAGTGCTGGAGTAGTAGGAGCAGTAGGAGCAGCTTGGGGTTGGCAACTACGGGGTGGACAAGTCAAAGCCTTTGTTGCTATTGATGGGTGGGGAATGCCTGTAGAGGGAAACTTTCCTATATATAAGGTGAGTCACGACTATTTTACACATTGGAGTTGGGGACTTTTGGGGACTGTGGATGAAAGTTTTTATGCCCATCCATCTGTAGAACATTTGGAAATCTGGCGATCGCCCCAAACTACTACAGGTTGGTGGTTGCATCAAAACAGTATTGAAGTAAAAACAGCTTCACCAGTAACAGCAGCAGAATTTATCAGAATAATATTAGAAAACTATGGAGAATTAAGCACTTTTTCAGATGGTGAAGTATGTTCAATAATTAATAATTAATAATTAATAATTACCTCTCTTTGAAAAGAAGAGGATTGACTAAGCGGATAGTGAGGTACAGTTTAATACTAATCTCTTTTCGCTATTATCTATTCCCTATTGCCTATTACCTAAAAATTGTGGTCTAAAGCCTCGCTTTTTAAAGGGATAAAAAGCGGTCGATCTTCGGAGCTTCCCGTAGGGTGGAATGGCGTACTTCGGAGCGGCTCTGATAAGAGCGGGTCTCCTCGCTGGCCGACCATCGACCAACAGAAAAGAGACTATTCCTGATGTCAAGCCTCCTTATTGCAGATGTACTGATAACTGATAACTGAAATGACCTAGTTTTTTTAGATGAAACAAACAACAAAACCGCGAGTAAAAATTTGCTGTATTAGCAGTATTGAAGAAGCAAAAATGGCAATTATTTATGGAGCTTCAGCTTTAGGTTTAGTTTCTGCCATGCCTTCTGGAATAGGAGTGATTTCTGAGGAATTAATAGCAGAAATTTCTGCCATAGTTCCACCAGGTGTATGTACTTTTTTATTCACCAGTAAACAGGATGTAAAATCAATTATTGAACAACAGCGTCGGTGTCAGGTAAATACAATTCAAATATGTGACTATCTTACATTAGGAAAATATCAAGACTTGCGAGATGCTATGCCTGGAATTGCTCTTGTACAAGTTATTCATGTTACAGGAGAAGAATCGGTAAAAGAAGCTGTTGAAGTCTCTCCATTAGTAGATGCAATATTATTAGATTCTGGCAATAAATATCTACCAATTAAACAATTAGGAGGTACAGGTAAAGTTCATAATTGGGATATTAGTAAGAAAATCCGGGAATTAGTAGATGTGCCTGTATATTTAGCAGGTGGTTTAAACTCAGAAAATGTCACAGCAGCAATTAAACAAGTTTCTCCTTTTGGTTTAGATATTTGCACTGGTGTCAGAACAAATAATAAATTAGATGAAATGAAACTATCTCAATTTTTTAGTCAGATTTATTACAGTAGTTTTGGAGTTGATGAGGTACAAAATTTTAGGGAGTAGGGACGTTGCATACAACGTCCGTACAGAGTAGGGAGTAGGGAAAAAAAGATTAATTTTAAAACTGTACCTCACTATCCTAAAAAGTGCTGTAATTTAGACAGAGTTCGATATAATCTCTAACTAAATTAAAAACTAAATTAAAAATTTTAATCAGGAAGCAGGAGCTAGTTAAGGTGAAAACAACAGAAAAAACTTCTTATATTAATGTTAATGGCGTTGAACATTACTATGAATGGATAAAGACATCAAATTCCACAGAAAAATCAAAACCAGTAATGGTATTTCTCCACGGATGGGGAGGTTCTGGTAGATATTGGGAAAGTACAGCTAAGGAGCTTTCTAGTCAGTTTGATTGTTTAATTTATGACTTACGAGGATTTGGACGTTCATGTTTACCTCAACCTTCTGCCACTGAGGAAAAAACTATTTTAAAATCCTCAAAAAATCCTACAGAAAAATATGAATTAGTAGGCTATGCAGAAGATTTAGCAATTTTACTTGATGCTTTAAATTTAGAGAAAGTTTATATTAATGCTCATTCTATGGGAGGTTCTATTGCTGCCTTATTTTTGAATATGTATCCAGAGAGAGTAGAAAAAGCAATCTTAACTTGTAGCGGTATTTTTGAATATGATGAAAAAACATTTACAACCTTTCATAAATTTAGTCGTTATGTAGTCATGTTTCGCCCCAAATGGCTAGTACAAATTCCATTTATGAGCCGCATATTTATGGCAAGATTTTTATATAAGTCTCTGCCAGATAGTATTAGTCGTACATTTTTAGAAGACTTTTTATTAGCAGATTTTGATGCTGCCTATGGCACAGTTTTAACTTCCGTAAGTAAAGAAGCTACAGAATGGTTACCAGAACAATTTAAAAAATTTACAGTACCTACTTTATTAGTAGCTGGCGAATATGACCAAATTATTCCCGCAGAAATGGGTAGACAAGCAGCAGAATTAAATGAAAAAATAGAATTAACTATTATGCCAAATACAGCTCATTTTCCTATGTTAGAAGACCGGGAAAATTATTTACAAAGAGTGACAAATTTTTTGTAAGCATTTAGCAGTCAGCTATCAGCTATCAGCTATTAATTCATTGCCTTTATAGCAGGAGTTAGTATTGAGAGATTTAAAGAGAATTAAAAGTATTGGAAAAAAACTAACCTTGACCTGAGCAGTGTATATTCATTATTTATGAAACAGCTAAAAGCTGAATGCTTAATTTTTTTGCCTTAGATAAAGCAAAATAAAAAAAATACAATCTAGAGGGGAATTATCCACCAAGAAGAATTAAAATTTATTAATGAAATTGGTTATAACCTAACCTCAGTTATTGCTTGAATATCTTCAAAAGCTGATTGCTGAATGCTAATAGCTGAATGCTTACAGGTTAACTACAAACTCCAATCACAAAATTCCCTAATTTTAAGTGTAGAAATTTCTGTAAAAACTATGGTGGATACTGACACTGCCATACTGCTTAAAATTCTGCCATTATTAAAAATGTAAGTAAGTTTTAAGTTTAAGGATAATTAAATGAGTTTTTCCATTCAATCTCTATATACTTGGTATCGTAATACTATCCGTAATCCTAAATATCGTTGGTGGATTATTGCTGGAACATTGGCTTATGTATTAAGTCCTTTTGACATCTCTCCAGATTTTATCCCAGTTGTCGGACAAATTGATGATGTTGCTATTGTAACTCTCTTAGTGGCAGAAGTTTCTCAGATGGTAGTTGAATATATGAAGTTACGTCGGGGTAAAGATGTGGCAGTTGCACCTGATATTAATGATAAAGACTCAACTACTACTGATACCACCGTTGATGTAGATGCTGTTTCAATCAAATAAATTAGACTTAGGCAAAATTAGCTTTCGAGTATTTTGTCTCCACTGTATGAAATATGAAAAAGAATGCTACGGGAGATTCCCCCTAACTCCCATTCAAAAGAAAGTGAAGCAACATCTGGCTTCTCCCTTGACAAGGGGGACGGGAGGGGGATCGAAGGCGTGATACATAGCAAAAATTTTAGTATTTCAAATAAGAATATTTAACCTAAGTCTCCAGTTAATGAAAAATGATGGACTTGGGTTTATTTTTTTGCAGAAAAAAAAATGGTGTAATACCATTTCTCAAAAGCTTTTCTACATTTTGTTGAGTAGGGGACCCACCCCTAACCCCTCCCAGGAGGGGAAATAGGGGAGTGGGTAGGGACGTTGCATAAGGGCGTCCGTACAGGGAGAAGTAAAAAGTAAGAATAATTAACATTAACTGGGCTATTTTTAGCAAAAAGGTGATTATACCTGTTTTGATTAATTAATAACTGAAGTCTTACCCAAGTATAGCGTTACTTTTAGGAATTGGTATAACATCATGTCAAGATAATCAGTTATAAAAAAAACTTCTCCCTTTGAACTTTTCTTTCCCTTCTGCCTTCTGCCTTCTGCCCTCTGCCTTCCCTGGACTTGGGTTTATTTTTTTGCGAGAAAATGGTATTAGTTCAATGGTATTTGCTACCAGTGGAAAATTATGAAATTTAGGGAACTTGTAAATAAACTTGGTTGTGAAGCGATCGCTAGTAGTCTAGAAAAAAATAATGGTATGGCCCCAGATATTACAGGTGTGGCCCCAGTGGATGAAGCAGTAGTAGGTACTCTTAGTTATATAGAAGGAGCAAAATTTGCCAGTTACTTAGGCACGACAAATGCTAGTGCTTTGATTTTGCCAATGGATGAGACTCTGCAAACCCAGGCAAGCGAACGTGGTATTGAGTGGGTAGCAGGAAAAGAACCGAGATTATTATTTGCCAAGGCGATCGCTCTTTTTTATCAACCTTTTCAACCTATTCGAGAAATTCATGGCACTGCTGTTATTCACTCAACAGCAAAAATAGGAAAAAATGTTTATCTTGGTCCTCATGTTGTAGTTGATGCGGGGGTGAAAATTGGGGATAATGTTTGTATTTATCCAAATGTGGTAATTTATCCAGATGTGGAAATAGGAGATAATTCTGTTTTACACGCCAACTGTTCGATCCACGAACGTAGTCAAATTGGGAATAGTTGTGTGATTCATAGTGGAGCGGTTATTGGTGGAGAAGGTTTTGGTTTTGTGCCTACTCAAGATGGTTGGTATAAAATGGAACAGTCTGGCAGAGTGGTTTTGGAAGATGGGGTTGAAGTTGGTGGCAATACTACTATCGATCGCCCCGCAGTGGGAGAAACTAGAATTGGCAAAAATACGAAGTTGGATAATTTGGTGCAGGTTGGTCATGGTTGTCAAATTGGGAAAAACTGTGCTTTGGCGGCTCAGGTTGGTTTAGCTGGTGGAGTGAAACTTGGTGATCATGTGATTTTGGCAGGTCAAGTGGGTATTGCTAATCAGGCAAAAATTGGAGATGGAGCGATCGCTACTGCTCAAGCAGGTGTTCATAATGATGTTGCTGCTGGAGAAATTGTTTCTAGTAGTCCTGCAGTTCCCTATAAGATTTATTTGAAAGCGTCTGCTATTTATAAACGTTTACCTGAAATTTATCAATATGTGAAACAGATTAAGCGAATGTTGAATATTAGTTCTAAGTAAATTGGGATACATTAACGAACTCAGAAGTCAGAAGGCAGAAGGCAGAAAGCAGAAGGCAGAAGGGAAAATTATATGGGGATAGTCAACGATCGGCCACTCCCTGTCTGATCACTCTAAGCAATTTTAAGCACCTCCATGGATGGTGGGGTATTAAACTCGCAAAAGGTAAAGATAAAACTGCTATTTCAACTTACGCTGACTATTTTTTTAGTAGATTAAGTAAACTCTAGTCTAGATATATCAATTTTTTCTGAGGAAAATTAGAGTGAAAGTTGAACAAGTTATTAATACCCTAAAGTTGGATTTACCTACTCTATTTAAAAAGGATATTTCCTACGATATTTATACTAAGGATATTTTTTTTAAAGACCCAGTTAATACGTTTAAGTGGAAGTTTAATTATCGAATTATTTTTTGGACTTTGCGCTTTCACGGTCGGTTATTTTTCACAGAACTCTATTTTGATTTACACGATGTTCAGCAAACAGAAGAAAATATAATTTTGGCAAATTGGACTGTGCGTGGAATATTAAGAGTTCCTTGGCAAGCCAGAATTTTTTTTAATGGTTATTCGACTTATAAATTGAATAAAGATGGATTAATTTATGAGCATATAGATACTTGGGATAGAAAACCTACTGAAATATTAAAGCAGTTTTTTCACAGGGGTTGAATTCAGTTATCAGTTATCAGTTATCAGTTATCAGGTTTACAGTGGTTTTCATTTGGGTAGACAACAGTAGGGGCGTTTTGCTCCGCAACATATAAAGCGGAGCTTTGCATCAGCAAATGGCCATTCACCCCTACAGGATTTTTGTTGTGACAATGTGGCTCATCAATTTGAAAAGCTCTGTATTATGGCAATAGCGAATGTTGTAGCTTCGTTTCCACAGACCTGATACAAACAAGTGCGGGCATCTTGCCCGCTGTGAGTGTACCTCACCCTTGATGGAATCTACTGTATCAAAAGCTTAAAACTCAGACAAAACCATATTTTTTAGTCCTTCCTTCTTCCTTCTTCTATGAAAACGCCATATTTTTCAGTCCTTTCTTCTTCCTTCCTTCTTCCTTCTTCCTTCTTCCTTACTTCCTTAAATTGCGTAATTTTTACTGTTCAATAGGAGAAATTTCAGCCATATCTAATATTCTAGGGATTAAATCTTCTCGCTTAATTGCCATCAAATGAACTCCGTGACAAATCTTACTAGCAATTTGTACTTGTTCGGCAGCAATTTTTATTCCTTCCTCTAAAGGTTTTTCAGCTTTTGCCAAACGATTAATAATATGTTCTGGTATATCAACTCCAGGCACATACTTATTAATAAAAGCAGCATTTTTGGCAGATTTAAGTAAAAATATTCCAGCTAAAATTGGCTTATTACTCTCAACTGCAATTTGATTCATAAACTTTTCTAACTTATCAAAATCAGAAATTAATTGACTTTGAAAAAATTGACACCCTGCTAATAATTTCCGCTCAAATCGTTTTTTTAATCCAGACCAACTAGGGGACTGAGGGTCTACCGCAGCTCCTACAAATAAATCTGTAGCTCCATCTGGTAAAGTTTTCTCATTCCAATCTATCCCTTGGTTTAATTTAGCAATCATTTGTAATAAACGCACTGACTCCATATCAAATACACTCCTAGCATCTTTATGGTCTCCTGCTTTTACAGGGTCGCCAGTAAGAGCTAAAATATTATGAAGTCCTAATGCTGAAGCTCCCATTAGATCCGCTTGTAACCCAATACGGTTGCGATCGCGACAAGCTACTTGACATATTGGATCTATGCCATTATTTTTTAAAATAATTGATGCTGCCAATGAAGACATTCTCAAAACAGCACGACTGCCATCTGTTACATTAACAGCATGAACTCTACCTTTAAGTGTTGAGGCCATTTCAATCATGTGAGCGGGGTCAGCTCCTTTTGGTGGTGCTACTTCAGCAGTTACTAAAAATTCTCCCGATTTTACTGCATTGCGAAATCTATTCATTTATTTATTACTTAGTTGTGGTTAAGTTGTTAATTTTTTTCAGGCTATTCGATAGAAGAAAAATCTTTATCTAACTAACTATTATTTACTTCTATTAACTACGCAAATTTCAGAATATACAATGGTAGAGCAAATATCATTTTTGTTGCTCGTTAACAAATTATAATTTCACTTTGAAACACATAATTATCCAACTTTAAAATAACTTTTACAATAAGTTAATCCACTTAATTTCAGTTGAGGGTAATTGCGCTCGATAAAAATGAATAAGTTACTAATTTGAGCTTGATCTGAGTAGTTAACTACATATAGCTAAGAAAGAATTGGTTAGGACTTATGCGGATAATAAATCTTAGACTAGGAAATGTTTTCCCAACTGTTCCCTGTTCCCTGTTCCCTGTTCCCTGTTCCCTGTTCCCTGTTCCCTGCTATAACTATTTCTATTAAATTGGCACAGAATAACCTAAAGCTGCTTTGACCTTTGCTAATGTTTGATGAGCAACTGCTCCTGCTTTTTGCCTACCTTTAGATAAAACAGATTCTAAATAACCTTGATCATCCATTACTTCTTTATATTTTGTTTGAATTGGTTTCAAAGCTTCAATAGTTGCCTCAGTTAATAAAGGTTTAAATTGTCCCCATCCCATATCCTGACATTCTACTGTTACTTCTTGTTTTGTTTTGCCTGAAAATAATCTATAAAGGGTTAATAAATTATTGCATTCAGGTCGTTCAGGATTATCAAACTCTAAACCCTTAACTGGGTCTGTTTTGCAACGTTTAATCTTTTTTGTAATTACATCCGGTGGGTCTAATAAACTAATTCTACTCAATTCTGAAGGGTCAGATTTAGACATTTTGCTAGTACCATCTGCCAAACTCATTACCCGCGCACCCTCTTTTCTAATTAAAGGGTCTGGTAATTTTAGTATCTTTTCCTCCTTACCAAACTGATGATTAAATCTAACTGCAATATCGCGGGTAAGTTCCAAGTGTTGTTTTTGGTCTTCTCCCACAGGAACTTTATCTGCATCATAAAGTAGAATATCTGCAGCCATCAAAACTGGATAATCTAATAAACCTGTCCCAACATTTTCTCCTTGCTTAACTGCTTTCTCCTTAAATTGGATCATATCTGTCAACCAATTCAGTGGAGTAATACAGTTCAGTAACCATGTCAATTCACTATGAGCTGGAATATGAGATTGTACAAATATGGTAGAATAATCCAGGTCTATACCACAAGCCAAATATAAGGCTGCAATAGTGTAAGTATCTGTAGTTAGTGTAGCTGGATTGTGTGGTACCGTAATAGCGTGTAAGTCTACTACACAGAAGAAATTATCATATTCTTTTTGACCCTCTACCCAGTTGCGAATAGCACCTAAATAATTTCCAATATGAAGGTTTCCAGTTGGTTGAACTCCAGAGAGTACGCGCTGTTTAACCATTACTTTTTAACTTTAGCCATTAAATGTTAATTAATAATTAACAATAACATAATTCAGTGCTCAGTTTAACCAAGTCAAAATTCAGAATTCAAAATTCAAAATTCAAAATTCAAAAGGAGTAGTTATTGACGGAAAAGTTTATATGATTGCTGTCTCCTTCATCCTTCTATAACCTACTACCTTCTTCCAGGGAATTGGTATCTTGAAGAAGGAGACAGGAGACAGGAGACAGGAGACAGGAGGAAAATTACATGGGGATTCGCTCCCCCAAGTAATGCGTGAACACCCCCGTTGACGGTGGGGTATTAAACCCACAAAGAAAATGATCAAACAACTCAGCATTTTTCTTTTCAAGCAAGACAAAAGTTTACAATGGTTAATGTCACTTAGTTGTCAACAATAATAGAATATTTAAGACTTACGTACCTCAACCTATTTCCGTCCGAAGCGACTGATAGGGTTTGCGGAGCATTCCGGAACGGAAAGCAATCTCAAGTCCTAGTTTTTCGTGCCTCATGGGTAAGTCCTGATATTGACAAAATGTGAATAATTATTCCCAATAAATATTATATTAATGAATAGACCTCTTGCAAAAGTTTTAATTAAACCAATTCAAGATATGAAATAAACAATTGCCTATTCCCTATCCCCTATCCCCTATTCCCTATTCCCTATTCCCTGACTTCTGCAAGAAGTCTAATGTTTCTGAATGAAATTAAATGAAGCCGAAAATTAATAACATTACTGCCTGGAAACAAGCTGAACTACTAATGCAACCTGCTTTCATCAGATTATTAGATCATATTCGCAAAAAACTAGATAATTCTGTTTGGCAAGGAGATTATCAAGAAGTAGAAACACCAATTCCAGGGTATAGATTAGATTTAGAATATCAAGACCAAAAAGTTAGTATTGATCTCTGGGAACTTTGCTATCAAGTTTGTTTTAGTAATTATCATTTTACTCATAGTTCTGACCAAATAGTAGAAGTTGAAGTCGATACTAGCTTACTCAACGATGAAGGAAATGTTAATTGGGAGCATCTTGACGAAAAAGCTCTAAGAGTGGTAGAGAATATGATGGCTGATTTGCCAACAGTATAGATACATTTTCTGGTGTTGCTGAAGCGCGTGTATGATATTAATCGCGCATTACTTAGGAGTCAACCCACCCCTCGCCCCTGCCCCTCCCAGGAGTGGGAGAACCGAGTCAGGAGTCAGGAGGGAAGAAAGAAGAGTATAAGGAGAAAGTTTTTTGGTTGCGTAAGCGGAACGGAGTTTTATCCTGCTCTGATCCGGACAGATATCATACCTCAAATCACCAACGCCCATTTTCTCAGAACAAAATAACTATTTGTATTAGACATCTCCAGAAAATCAACCTGCCCTTTATTTGCTATAAACTAGAGTGTAATAACTCAAAAAATCATTTTCCGTGTTTTTTCCTAAAAACATCTTCCCTGTTCCCTATTCCCTACTTTGACAAAAAGTCTATATCTTTTTCACGCCTATGTCTATTAAGTAAAAATAACAGAATAAAGTAGAATTATGAACCAAGAATTACGGAATATTCAAACATCTAATGGTGCAACTTTTCAAGACTCAATTCCAGTTAGCTTTGGTAATGATACTCAAGCAATAGAAGCAATAAAACAGGGAGTAGCTGTATGCGACCGCTCTCATTGGGGACTAATAAACATTTCTGACGATGACCGTCTACGGTTTCTACATAACCAAAGTACGAATAATTTCAATATTCTCAAACCAGGTGAAGGTTGTGAGACTGTTTTCGTCACTCCCACTGCTCGTACTATCGACTTAGCAACAGCTTATGTAACAGAAGATGCAGTTTTATTGTTAGTCTCTCCCACCCGTTGTCAACAGTTAATAGAGTGGTTTGACCGTTATCTGTTTCCGATGGACAGGGTGGCAGTTAAAGATATTAGTAGTGAATATGCCATATTTAGTCTCATGGGACCAGAAAGCAAAAACTCCATCGCCAAATTATCAGGGATAACTCCTCCAGATGCACCCCACCCTAGTCACCAGTTAATAAGTCTAAAAGATGTAGAAGTTCGCTTGACTGTTGGTAGTGGGTTAGCAACAGAGGGATACACTTTGATAGTTCCTGTAAACAATGCTGCTAAAGTTTGGCAAATATTAACAGAAACAGGAGCAGTACCTATGGGCGATCGCCTGTGGCAACAATTAAGAATAGAACAAGGTCGTCCAGCACCAGACTATGAACTTACAGATGACTATAACCCTCTCGAAGCTGGTTTATGGAATACTATTTCTTTTGAGAAAGGTTGCTACATTGGTCAAGAAACTATTGCTCGTTTAAACACATATAAAGGTGTGAAACAACGACTTTGGGGAGTCCGTTTAAATGGGATGGCAGAATTAGGAAATGTTGTGAAAGTTGGAGATGAAAAAGTTGGGAAACTGACAAGTTGTACGGAAACTACTAATGAGGATTATTTTGGTTTAGTTTATATCAAAACAAAAGCAGGTGGAGTTGGTTTAAAAGTGCAAGTAGGAAATGTCGAAGGAGAAGTAGTAGAAGTACCTTTTCTGACACATCAAGATATTGATAGTTAAGAGATTTATTGCACAAACAATCTGACAACTATACTATTTTCTCCAGCGATCGAATCGCTCTTTTGAACACCCATTAATATACTTATTAAAAACATATCCTTCAAGAGGAGTGTAGGGTTTAGGAGATTGACCAGAATCTAGAGCTACTATAGCGCTGTGCGCAGGCAACAGGCAACAGGCAACAGCTCATCTGGGGGAATAAATTGCTGATAATATAAGACTTTTAGCTATTTGGCCTCTCCTGCAATTTGTAAATATACCAGCGCTCATTGCTATATATGAATCCAATTTCCAGTTCGTCTAATAACTCTTACACGGTCTTCACGATTAAGTTGAGTTATTATAGGCGAACTGGCATCAGGTCTTTGACGAATATTAACATTGTTGTCGTTAATCAAGCTACAAATAGTATTCATCTCAACTTCTATTTGATATTGATACTCTGGATTTTGTGCTAAACCAGATTCAGTGTTTAAACTTATCAAAAATATTGACAATAAAGTTATTAAACTTTTCATTGATAAACTTTGATAATTCTGACGTAATTCTTGATAATGTGCTTCTGGAACATCCCGTTTTAGCTTTTGGATATGTAGAGGAAATTGATTAAATTTTTATAGTCTTTGTATCCAGAATTAGTAGTATTTTTTTTAGGCTATTTATTGTTTTTGATCATAGTCAAATCCTAGATTATTTAAGTTTTTTTGTACGCTAATACAGTTGAAATCATTATATTTATGATTGACAACAGAGATTATACATAAGATAAGAAATATTACTGGCGATCTAAAAAAAATTAATCCAGTAAAATTACTGATAGGTAAGGCTTTTTAGAATGGTTAAAGGCAAAAATAATCCTCAAAAATAATACAATCATATTGAGCAGAGGAAATGAAGCAAGATATTTATCTCTAAAAATATTTTCTTCTGACACCTACAAACACCCTAATAACTTATAACCAACTTTTTCCCAATTGTTATAAAATAAGTTAAACATTATTAAAAATTTATGACTGCAACAACTCCTACCCTTAATCCTTTCTTAACCAATAATTTCGCACCCGTTAGAGAAGAAACAACCGCCGACAACCTCAAAGTTATTGGGGAACTACCTCCGGATCTCTCAGGAATGTTTGTGCGTAATGGCCCCAACCCACAATTTAAACCGATCGGTGAATATCACTGGTTTGACGGCGATGGAATGCTCCACGGAGTCAGAATAAAAGACGGAAAAGCATCCTATCGCAACCGTTATGTACGCACCAACAAATTCCAGGTAGAAAACCAGGAAGGTAAAGCAGTATGGCCTGGATTCTTAAATCCACCCCAACCAGATAATCCCCACGGCACAGATATCAATACAGGTAACACAGCCCTAGTTTATCATGCCAATCATTTTTATGCTCTCTGGGAAGGCGGTGCGCCTTACTATATTAAACTGCCTGAGTTGGAAACTATTGGCAAACAGACTTTTAACAACAAACTAAAATCTCCTTTTACTGCCCATCCTAAAGTTGATGCGGTAACAGGAGAAATGATGTTTTTCGGTTACTCAGTAGCTCAACCTCCTTTTTTACAATATAGCGTTGTTTCGGCAAATGGAGAACTGCTGCGCACCATACCTATAGATTTGCCTGTGGGAGTAATGATGCACGACTTTGCTATTACGGAAAATTATAGTATTTTTTTTGATTTACCAATGACTTTTCGCCCAGAAAGAATAGAAAAAGGTCAGTTTCCACTAATGTTTGAGTCAGAAACACCCAGTCGCTTCGGTATAATCCCACGTCATGGCGATAGTGGAGAGGTGCGTTGGTTTGAAACTCCAGCTTGTTTTGTTTGGCATACTCTCAATGCTTATGAAGAAGGGGATGAGGTTGTATTGGTTGCTTGTCGGATGAAGTCTACTAATGTGTTTGTGACTAATGATAGCGATCGCTTCCCTGATGCGAATACTCCTTATTTACATCGTTGGCGGTTTAACCTGAAAACTGGAGCGGTAAAAGAGGAAAAGCTAGATGATGTACCTTCTGAGTTTCCTCGTGTTAATGAAGAATTATTAGGGCGAAAGACGCGGTATGGTTATTCAGCAAGAATGGAAACAGGAGAATTTCCTCCTGTGTTTAATGGTTTGATTAAATATGACTTGGATACAGGGAAGTCGGAAACATACGAGTTTGGTAAGGGACGTTATGGTGGTGAGGCAGTGTTTGCACCTCGACTCAATGCTAGTAGCGAAGATGATGGTTGGTTGGTGACTTATGTTTATGATGAAAATACTCATACTTCTGAGTTGGTGGTAGTGAATGCTCAGGATGTGAGTGGGGAAACTGTAGCGCGAGTGATTATTCCGCAGCGAGTACCTTATGGTTTTCATGCTGTCTGGGTGACAGAGGCACAGTTGAGTTAAGTTTTTAGTAGGTCAGGACTTACGCAAAAACACCAGATATGGTAGGGGCGAATGGCATTTGCTAACGCAAAGCTCCGAATGGCGCCATCTACAGATAGAGTATTATCAACAAGTTTGCGTAAGTCCTGTGCATGACTTCCGTGAAACGGTATAATATCATGTCCGGATAATTAGTTATAAAAAAACTTTCTCCTTCAACTCCAGTTCTTCTTCTTTCTTCCCTCTTTCCTCCTGAATCCTGACTTCCCCTCCTGGGAGGGGCGAGGGGTGGGTTGACTCCTGAGGACTCCGTAGTTATTTATTTATCACTGTTTAACCGGACATGATATAACAATCAAGTTTAGTAAGGAGCACCATCAGGGAATAACAAACCTATGCGTTTTTCTCGCACCTGTGCTTCTGAGGATAGTGAGGTACACTTGTGGAACTGTTCTTATATTTCCTATTCCCTGTTCCCTGTTCCCTGTTCCCTAGAGCAATAAAACTTTGTACCTCATCAACTTGAAAACTGCTGTAAATCAGTGAAATGAAATAATGTACCGAACACCAACTATCAAATTTGATCGCGGCACTATCATTCTCCATCCTCCACCTCAAGGTAAAGCATGGGTAGACTATGCAACCTGGGATGACCGGGTGGAAAAATTTCGGGTTCGGGCAATAGATTATCGCCCTTTAGTGGAATCATTAAAAGCAGCAAAAATTGATTTTGTTGACAAAGCTAAAGAATTTGCACCTCTCGAACTTATCCCTAGTTTGGAAATGCCTCCCTATCCGCACCAAGAGGCAGCATTGAAAGCTTGGAAACAGTCAGGCAGAAATGGAGTTGTGATTCTCCCTACTGCTTCGGGTAAAACATATTTGGCACAACTGGCAATGCAGGCCACTCCCCGCAGTACCCTGGTAGTAGTACCCACCCTAGATTTGATGCACCAGTGGTACGCGCATTTGAATGCAGCTTTTCCAGATGTGGAGGTGGGGTTACTGGGTGGGGGGTCTCGCGACAAAACACCAATTTTAGTGGCGACTTACGATAGTGCAACTATTCATGCGGAGGCGATCGGCAATAAATATGCTCTATTAGTTTTTGATGAATGTCACCACTTACCTACTGATTTTTATCGGGTCATTGCTGAATACGCGATCGCTCCTTATCGTCTAGGTCTCACTGCAACTCCTAACCGTTCTGATGGTCGTCATTCTGACCTAGATTATTTAATTGGACCTACGGTTTTTAGCAAGACTCCTGAAGAATTGGCAGGTGCTGCTTTAGCTGACCATAAAATTGTGCAAATAATGGTTAAACTTTCTGCACAGGAGCGGGAAGAATATAACAAGTTAATGACAGTTAGAAATGACTTTTTAAAGCAGGCAAATATTAAGTTAGGTGGGTTAAATGGTTGGAAAAATTTTGTTATAGCAAGTGCCCGTTCTAAGGCTGGACGTCGAGCAATGTTAGCCCATCGTCAAGCTAAAGAAATTGCTCTTGGTACAGATGGAAAATTACGAACTCTTGCTAATTTATTGGCTCAACATTTTCCCGAACGTACTTTAATTTTTACGGCGGATAATACAACAGTTTATCGGATTTCTCATGACTTTTTAATTCCGGCAATTACTCACCAAACTCCTGTGAAAGAAAGACATGAAGTTTTAAGTAAATTTAGAACTGGGGAATATAAAACTCTTGTTGCTTCTCATGTTTTAAATGAAGGTGTTGATGTGCCAGATGCGAGGGTGGCAATTATTTTATCTGGTACTGGTAGTGAACGAGAATATATTCAAAGATTGGGTCGAGTTTTACGTCGAGGTAGCGATAAAAATAAGTTAGCAATTTTGTATGAAGTTGTAACAGAAAATACCAGTGAAGAACACACTTCTCGCAGACGTAGAGGTGGAATTAAGCGGAAAAAATCTCCTAAATATCAAGAGCAGGAAGAGGCTAAAACAGAAGTTAAGCCGTTAGAAATTGTCAAGCCAGAACCAATTTATGGAGTTAACAATTCTGCTGCTAAACGTGCTGCTGAACCAGGTGCAAAATGGGGAAGTGATGGAAAAAATGATGATAATGATTTGGAAAATCAATCAGAAATAAAAGAGGATAAAAATTCTTCAGAAAATTCTGATGATGATATTAATATTGATGAGTTTTTCTGATTTTTGAGAATGAAAAAGTCAAAACATAACTATAGCAATTCCAAATGATTTATAAAAAATTTCAGGATATATGGAAGCCTTATGGTATCTTTGCACGCGGTACGGGTTTTTGGCTGCCAGAGAACCAGGTCATATCAAATTCGGTTAATTGTATATAGAATCCGGTTATATAATATCAGTTGATAATTTCTTAAATTACTTCAACAGGACTTACGCAGAACTAGCATATCTAGTAGTGGCTAACGGCCGTTAGCCCCTACAGATGGTGTCTGATTTGATATGTGTGGTTAAGTCCTGTTCATTATCTGTACAAATAAGCTTGTCTCAGTCGCCGGACAATTTCTCCATGAACTTCACTGCGGATGCGGTTGCCACGCTGACATTGTTCCAATTTAATATTATCAACAAAAAACTTCACAGCCATATTAGTATTAGTAG
>NZ_JAAHGB010000010.1:0-120453 GCF_010672695.1 Okeania sp. SIO1H4 | reverse complement strand
GTAATTTGTTAGTAAAATTAATCCTAATTGTATCTCCTGGTTTTGCTTCTAATCTCGGTCCGGGAATTTGTCCGTTATAGTTTAATGCATAAGCTTGTTTATTTCCTAGATTTATTTTATTAATACTAGCTATTAAATTTACTTCTAAAATTCCATTTTGGCTTTGGTTAATTTGAGGATAGGATGATAAATTTTGTTTGTTTTCTTGAGGGTTATACCTGCTACATTGAGCGATTAAAACAGCAAGAAAACTACTATAGCTTAGGGTTAAAAAATGTCGCCGATTAATTTGTTTCATAATATAGTTTTGGCCCTATTTTTCCACAGGATTAAAACGATAACCCAAACCATAAACTGTTTCAATTAAATCTTCACCTCCACTCATACTTAATTTACGTCGTAATAGTCGAATTTGAGCAGCAACAACATTACTAATTGGTTCTGCGTCCAATTCCCAAAGTTGAGCTAAAATTTGATCGCGACTGAGAATTTGGTGAGGATGTCGGAGGAAATATTCTAGCAGTACAAACTCTTTATGAGTCAGAGAAATAACCTGTTTTTTCTGATTTTTATCCATTAAACAAACAGTATTAGTGCCGTAGTCTAGAATTATATTTCCTACTTGTAACTGCTGGGCTTGAAATTGAGGCGATCGCCTTTGTAAAGCCCTGAGCCTAGCTAATAATTCTGCCATGCCAAAGGGCTTAACTAAATAATCATCTGCCCCCGCATCTAGTCCCATAACTTTATCTGCCATACTATCTTTTGCGGTTAATAGTAGTACAGGTAAAGCACTATTTTTCTGTCGCAAAAGTTTGACTAATTCTAACCCTGATAATCCAGGTAATAACCAATCAAAAATTGCAAGGCGATATAAGGTTAATTGACTTTCTAAATATTCCCATGCTATTGTACCATCAACTACCCAATCGACCACATAAGATTCTTGATGAAGAACTCGTTTAATTGCTGCTCCTAAATCCTGTTCATCTTCGACCAATAAAACTCGCATAACATAAATAACATAATTAGATTAGTAACTTTATTTTATGAATATATAGCATTAATAATCAACACAAAAAAAATAGAATAGATGTAGTTTTTTGAGATTTTTTTCACTTAGCTTATCTATATCTTTATCTTTATAAAATAAAATTATGAAATTAAAATGAATTTTTTGGGCTAATTTTACCAACAATCCCATTAAGCTTTTCGGCTGTATGTTATATCATGTCCGGTTGAACAGTTATAAATAAACGACGAAGGAGTCAGGAGTCAGTCGGATCGAGTCAGGAGGGAAGAAAGAAGAAGAAAGAGAAAGTTTTTTGGTCGCGGAGCGCGGAACGGAGTTCTATCACGCTCTTATCGGGAGATGATATTACTAACAAAGGGAAAGAATTTAGGACATAAAAACAATCAGTTAAATGAAAAATATATCTTAGGGACTTTTGTAAGATATATTGAAAATTTACCTGAATAGTCATCTATCTAGGCTACATCGTAAAACTTTGTGTTATTCTAAGTGGCAGTAGGTTGGGTTGAGTGCGACTCGTTGGGTCAAAGAAGCCAAGACGGCAACATGACCCTTTAACCAAAAGGTTAAAAACTCATAACTCATGGAGGTTCAATTCCTTCCCTCTCAGCTAGGGAGTGACTTCATAGCTCAGGTTTAATGGATTAACAACCATTATTCTCAGTGCATGGGCTAAAAGCGGATCAGCTTTAAGGACTAAGGACGATGCTGCAAGAGTAGTTATTCAAGGTCAAGAACATGAATCCTGTTAAACGTTTCCTTCGGAATGCTGCGCAAACGTCAACCTAAATCGGGGTAATTGTCCTTGTATCCCCCGTGAACAAAACGGTATAGATGACGCCCCTTTAGGTCTTCAACCGCTTAAAGGACTAGCTGGCAAGTCTCGGACAACTCAGGACGCCTAAAGCTAACGTGAAATGTGTTATGGGAACGAAGTAACCCCTATTAGACTCTCATTCGATGAGTAGGAAAAGTTTAACCAATGTCTTTTAGGGCTAAGGATTCCCCAAAAAGCAAGCCTGGAGTAATGTTCAGGATATGCAGACGTGGGGAGACATTGCTCTTAGGCACTGAAGCCGAAATTGTATTAAGCCAAAATGCGAATAGGCCGGGGTGAGTAGGCTCAAGTCGAGAGTAGGAGACTCTTGTTAATAAAAATCTCCAGGCAGCCAAGCCAAAGAGTAGCGAAAACCGAAGCCAACAATCGTGGACAAACCTTGAAATATAGGTGCGAAAGTAGGTGTAACCAACCTTGAAAAATCCTGCAATGTTAGGAGCCGTGTGAGTTGGAAACTCTCACGCACGGTTTTGAAGCAGATGTGAGGGATAGTGATATCCCCATCGACTGTATCGCGACAGCAAAACCCAACAATAAAAATTATCAACATGAGTTTAGTCACTAAACCCCCAACAACTAACTATTCCCTACTTAATACCAATTTTTCAAGATGTCACAAATAGTTGGCAACTTATGATGTGAAAGAATAACCTGAAATTAGTATATAACCATTACTTTCTATCAACTTTCACTTCTGACTTCTGAATTCTGACTTCTGACTTCTGACTTCGTTAACACCCCTCCAACTTCGCCACCTCAAACCGAGTCTTCAACACAGAATCAGGATTCAAACTAATAGAATCAATCCTTAACTCTACCAACAACTGCGCAAACTCAGGATGATCGCTCGGTGCCTGACCGCAAATACCAATCTTACGCCCGCACTCATGAGCAATAGTAATCGCAATCTTAATCATTCGCCTCACAGCATCATGGCGTTCATCAAAAATATCTGCTACCAATGCCGAATCTCGGTCTAAACCCAATACCAACTGAGTCAAATCATTCGACCCAATAGAAAATCCATCAAACACTTGAGCAAACTGTTCGATTAAAATCACATTACTCGGTAACTCACACATCACATAAACCTGCAAACCATTCTCACCCCTCACCAAACCATACTTAGCCATCTCCCCTAAAACCTTCATTCCTTCTTGGGGTGTACGACAAAACGGAATCATCGGAATTACATTTGCCAATCCCATTTTATCCCGCACTCGCTTCAGTACCAGACATTCCAAACCAAAAGCTTCCCGATATTTGGGATGATAATAACGAGACGCACCTCGCCAACCAATCATTGGGTTTTCTTCATCAGGTTCAAACTGTTTCCCTCCCAATAAATTAGCATATTCATTACTCTTAAAATCGCTCATCCGCACAATAACAGGTTTCGGATAAAAAGCAGCAGCGATCGCTCCCATCCCATAAGCTAGGCGATCGATAAAGAAATCTGCCTTATTTTCATATCCCATAGTCAACTCAGCAATTTTTGCCTTTTCCACCTCATCTTCCACTTCGTCAAAATTGAGCAATGCTAAAGGATGCACCCCAATATGATTAGCAATTATAAATTCCAATCTAGCCAAACCCACACCATCAACAGGAAGTGCCGATAACCGAAAAACCTCCTCTGGGTTGCCCACATTCATCAAAATGCGGGTGCGAGTTTCTGGCAAATCATCCAATACTGTTTCCACCACCTCAAACGTGAGCAACCCATCATAAATTATCCCCACTTCTCCCTCAGCACAGTCAACAGTCACCGCCTGACTATTGTACAATAGTTTCGTAGCATTTTCGCAACCAACAATCGCCGGAATACCCATCTCCCGCGCAATAATTGCAGCATGACAAGTACGCCCACCTTGGTTAGTAACTATAGCGCTAGCCTTTTTCATAATGGGTTCCCAGTCGGGGTCAGTTTTGTTAGTGACTAACACCTCCCCTGGTTGAAATTCAGAAATGTTATGGGTATCCAGAATTACGCGTACCTTACCTTGACCGATCGCCTGACCCACAGAACGACCTGTTAACAATACTTTCCCTTTCTCCTGCAACTGATAACTACGCAGCATATTCTCAGATTTTTGAGATTGCACTGTTTCTGGTCGCGCCTGAACTATATATAAACTATTGGTAATACCATCTTTTGCCCATTCAATATCCATCGGCGTGTAACTACCGCGCACCTGGGAATAATGGTCTTCAATAATTACCGCCCAATGGGCAAGTTGCAGAATTTCATCATCACTCAGAGCAAACTGTTGTTGCTGTCGCTCTGGCACGGGTACGTTTTTAATCGAATTACCGCCATCATAAACCATTTTGATAGCTTTAGTGCCCAGGCGTTTGTTGAGAATAGTATGGAAACCTTCCCGAAGAGTTGGTTTAAATACTAGATATTCATCGGGGTTAACTGCACCTTGTACGACATTTTCCCCTAAACCATAAGCTGCTGTAATTAGAGCAGCATTTTTGAACCCGGTTTCGGTATCTATGGAAAACATGACCCCAGAGGTTGCAAGGTCAGAGCGCACCATTTTTTGAATGCCAACTGAGAGGGCAACATCGAAGTGGTCGAAACCTTTGATAGTGCGGTAGGAGATAGCGCGGTCGGTGAATACTGATGCGAAACACTTATGAGTTGCTTTAAGTACACTTTCGACCCCGTGAATGTTGAGGTAAGTTTCCTGTTGCCCGGCAAAACTGGCATCTGGCAAGTCTTCGGCGGTGGCACTGGAACGCACAGCAACATCTGTGTCTTGACCGTAGAGGTAACAAAGGGTTTCGTAGCTGAGGGCGATCGCTTTTTCTAGTTCTGCTGGAAAGGGTGTCTTCATTATCAATGCTCGTGCTTTTTTCCCCCGTTGTTGCAAATTTTTCATATCTTCAACGTCAAGGTCAGCAAATAGTTGGCGCAGTTTGGCTTCTAAACCAGCAGATTTGATGAAGTAACGATAAGCATAAGCAGTGGTAGCGAAACCATTAGGAATATTGATGTTTTTGGGGGTAAGTTTTTGCATCATTTCTCCTAAAGATGCGTTTTTACCTCCTACTAAAGGAATGTCATTAATACTAACTTCATCAAACCACAATACTAAGCTTTTTTCTTTAGCAGTAAAAGTCTTGTTTTGAATTATTAATGTTTTTAGCATTGCTTTAATTTCTCCTAAAGTTAAGCTGTTTCATCGCGGTACAGCTTGGATATAATTTTTTTCACAATTTTATCTTCAAGGCAAATCACTATATTTTTGCCTTTATAGCAGTCGAAGGAAAGTTTAGGACAGAGCAAAAGCTTAAAATTCAGATAACGTAAGATCTTTCTTTATTCCTTCTTCCTTCTGCTATAAAAAAACTATTTTTGTTAACGACCTATAATCTATATCACATTGATCCCTAACAATTATTTATTTATAGTGCTTTATTATCCATCTATATTATCAAAGGAACTCTATATAAATGATTTATTCCTCTATTTATATATTAATTAAACTCTATATAGCCGACAACTTTTCTGAGGTATACATCTTAGTTACCAAAAGTAAAAAAATGTTGATAGCAGTAGTGTATAGGTTATTATTACAAAAAATTAAGCACTTTAATAATTCTATAGAGGGGGTTTGACTACGACTCATCTAAGGCAGGCACATTACTGAGACCTATAATTAGGCGTTGCTTAAATGTAATGATAATTAGCTGAAGGTAAAATTGAAAAACTTATGTTTGGCGTTGATATTTAATCTAAAAATCATTACCACTCAGCAACGCCTATAATTAAGCTTCAATAAAAATCAAATAACGATGGTTAATCCCTTTTTTTTTAATCCCAACTATAGTTAAGTTAATATATAGCAGAAGGAAGAAGAAAGAAGGAAGAGGGAAGAAGGAAAAATATTGCTTTGTCTGAGTTTTAATCTGTCGATCTGTCCTAATCTTTCCTTCGTCTGCGATATTAAGTTTGTTTAGCGTTTTTACTGACATAAAAGGTATTAAATAACCTGTATATATCTGTAAAAATATTGATTTTAATCTCAAAAATATAGCAACCGCCAGGTTAGTTAGAACAATTAGTGCGAGCATCTTGCTCGCGTCATTAATCATCATAATTACCCGATGTCCTAACTATAGTGGCAACTGCTATATAGGGTTTGCTGAAAAAGTCTTTTGGTGTGGGTAGGAGTAGGAGTCATTTCAGTTAGCCTCCTCCGGAGGAACTTCGTTAACAGTTATCAGTTAGCCTCCTCAGGAGGAACTGCGCCCTTCAGTACCTCTCGCTGTTTGCGCAGTATGACCTAGGAAAGCAAGAGGCTTGAAATAAGGAATATTCTCTTTTTTCATCCCCTTGTAGAGCGGTAGCTCGTGGCGCAGCCAAGGGGAGGCTTGAGACCTTATTTTTTTGTCAGGAGTCAGGAGTTATAGTTCGGTTAAATACTTAATACTTTGGAGAAAGAAAAGCAGAAGGCAGAAGGCAGAAGGCAGAAGGGAATATTGGTTCAAAGAGATAAGGTTTTTTATAACTGATTATCCGAACATTATATTAGGTTTAACACTCCACTTTCTACACGGTGTAATTGGTTAGGCTTATAAGACACGAAGTGGCATATCGAATACTATCCCCATCCACTTTTTCTTCCTTACTTCTTACTTTTTCCTTCTTCCTTCTTCAAAAATTTAATTCGCCGCTGCCTCTGCTACAGTCGTAATTACTTCCTGGAATATAACTTCATCTTTACGAGGGTCAGCATGGGCAACCTTCACCTCTATGCGATCGCCCACATTAACAGACCGACCAAACCTCATCGCCAACTCTAACCCCAACTCTTCCAATAACACCAACCCTAAATTAATTTCTTCTTTCAACCACCGAATTATCAACGCTTGCCAAACCTCATCAGAATTACGTCGCAAATATTCCAGTCCCCAGTAACGGTTAGTACATCTTTCCACACTAGAAGCTTCTTTGACAGCAGGAACTAAACTCATTACTATTTCTTGCATCTGGTCTCGACTAAAAGGTAACTCCTCTCCTCGTAAATGAGCTTTAATTTGAAAGTGAGCCAATAGATCGCTATAACGCCGAATTGGAGAAGTAATCTGAACGTAAGTTTCTAAGGCCAAACTAGCATGACGAGCTGGTATAATCCCCATTTCACTTTTAGGCATACATCTACGCATCGCACAAGAGCGAACTGGCCCAGCAGGCAATAATATTAGTTCTGCCTCTGGTGGAAGTTCTGGTTGGGGTTGACTGCGATAGGGAAGGGGTATATCATGTTTTTGACCATATTTTGCCCCAACCTCTCCTGCCATAATCATCATCTCTGCCACTAGCTGTCTTGATGGTGAGTCGTCCAATACTTCTACTTTTACTTCCTCACCTTCGACTTTAATCACTGACTCTGGCATATATATACTAATAGAGCCTTGTGACTGTCGCCACTGAAATCTTTGTTTCGCCCACTGATTGAGAACATGAATTTCTGGTTCTAGCTTAATCTGTAACTGTAACATTTCATCTACATCATCATAAGTCAGACGGTAGGTTGGTTTGATTAAGCTAGCGTGAATGCTGTAGTCTACAACTCCTCCACTTTCATCTAAAATAACGCCAAAACTCAAAGCGCTGCAAATTTGTCCCTGAATCAGACTCATTGGCCCTGTGGCCAACTCTGATGGGAACATCGGAATTATACCTGTGGGTAAATATAGTGTAGTAGTTCTTCGCCTTGCGTCTAGGTCTAACTCATCACCAGGAGTAAGTAAGCGAGTTGGGTCGGCAATATGTACCCATATCTTTTGTTGATTGTCTTCTAAAAATTCTATACTGAGGCCATCATCTATTTCTTTGGTGCTTTCATCGTCTATGGTATAGACTTTTAGATGAGTTAAATCCAAACGGTTTGTGTCTGGATCTGGCTGGGGAGATTGCAGGCAGCTTTGAGCCACTTCTAGTACCTTGGTAGAAAAATGTTTTGGGATCTGACTACGTCGCAGAAATAGATTTTCATGTTCGCTCCATATACCTAGATCCATTAATAGTTTAAACGCTGCTTCTGGAGTTTCGGGTAATTCTAAGACTGCCAAGGTATCCATTGCCTGGGTACGATTAGAAGCTTCTTCTCCGTAAGTCGCCAATTTTTCTATTACATCTAGGCGGTTATAATCGCTTGGTTGCCACTCTACTTCTTCTCCTGCTAGTCGGTTACGCACCCGGAGTAAAAAGTTTTCTAGTTCTTGTTGTTTTTGTTTTTGGACTTCTTGCTGATGTTTGATTTCTCCTACTTGGGCTATAGGTCGGGGTTCGTAGCGATCGCCTTTTTGCTTAAAGTAGAGTTTATCGTCTGATAGTAATATGTATGCTGCGTAACATTGGGCTGGTGTTTGTTCTGAAAATAGCAGTAAGGCCATTTCTTCTGGATTTACTGTTTCTGCTTCTTCTACCAGTAGTTCCCATGCTAATTCTATACTTGAAGGGTCTATATAAGTTTCTACTTCCTGAAGAAATTTGGGAATTTCTGATGATTTGTAACTTTCTCCTGCTACTTCATAACTGATTTGCTTTGGAGGTATGCTGTGAGATTGACCATTTGCTTCCACCACGACCCAGTTTTTTTTACCATCTGGACGTTCTGCTATGGCTAGTCGCCGTTCTCCATGCAATCTAAATTCAATTAATTTTCCCTTCTCCACTTTTCCTTATTTATATATCCCTATAAATTTTCAATTGCCTTGGCTTGGGTTGTGGTTTTTGCTAGTTTAGTTTGAGATTTTTTGACTTTGGTTTTTTTCTTAATATTTAACTTTTTCAGATTTTTCCAAAATCTCAAATCTCAAACACTCTATCTTCAGGTTTCTCTATTAACGTAGGGTAATAAAGCTACTAATCTAGCTCTTTTGATACTTTTCGTTAAATCTCTCTGCTGTTTTGAAGTTAAACCAGTGATTCTTCTTGGCAGAATTTTACCTCTTTCTGTAACATATTTCTTTAGTAGTTCCACATCTTTATAATCGATTGGATCGCCTGGTTTAATTGGTGATACTCTTTTGCGGAAGTAATTCGCCATTGCTAATTATTTGTTAGTTATTTTTGTTTACGTTTACGTTTTAGTTATTTACTGTTTTTAATACTCACTGAATTTTTACTTAATTTCTTTGTGAACTGTATGTTTATTACAGTGAGTACAGAATTTCTTCAATTCTAATCTTGAGGTTGTATTTCTACGGTTTTTAGTTGTTGTATACCTAGACACACCTTGTGAACGTTTATTGGAATTTGTTCTACACTCTGTGCATTCTAGTGTAATAACAATTCTGACTCCTTTAGCCATTTTTCAGTTTCCATGAATGTTAGACACAAATTACTATCTTCTCACATAGCGCTTGGCTTCGTCAACTAGCCACTTTACCTTAATATCTAGGGAGTAACCACGCATTGTCCCTACTACTATTGTCTGAGCTATTCTGTCATGGAAAGCTTGTTGATACCTTTCAATATCTACTAAAGCTACTGTAAAGTCCAAAAATAAAGGCATTATTAGTAGTAAGACAGCAGCATTTCCTGATGTTAAATTACTAATTCCTAACATGGCCAATGCCCCAGATAATGCTAAAATTCCTTCTCGCTTTGATAAATCTAGGATACCTGGATTTCTTTGGTATCTAGTATCTAAAACTTTCATATCTAGAGCATAGTGCCCTATACTCTGACCATAGTTTTTATAGACCACTAGTACTCGTGTTATTATCCAAAGTACCATAAAAAATAAAATAAACGTGAACCAATTATTGCTAATTATGGCACTCAAAAACCAAACTACTAAAGCATCTATACTGAATGCTGCTACGCGACGGGATAGAGGTGCTTTTGGCAATTGGGGTATAATATTATCGCTCATAAGATAGACCTTAATTCTTTTTTGGTCTGGTTAGGAGAATATGTAACTGTTTTATTGGCTTTTGTTACTGTTCTATAATTTTATCATGTTTTTTATTTGTCAATTTTTCCGGGTTTTTCAGATATGAAGTTAATATACATAAATTATTACTGGTAGCTATGGGTAGGACTAATCCGATCTGATGGCTAAGTTACTAAGTAGTTATTAACTTGAATATGAAATTAAATCTAATTCAATCACAATATTCACTACAATTTAGGAATTACTATGATTTTACATTTAAGATAAAATGAGATTTTTGCTCTGGTCAATAATCAGTATGATTACTCCATAAATTCTCAAGTTTTGCTTTTAACTTTTAATTTTAAGTTTTACCGAAAAATTGAGTTTAAATCCTATTCTTTAAATGAGAAAAGCGGTCGTTTTGCGCTTCGCACAACTACCTTAAAGCCTAGCCTTTTACAGAGTAGCTCAACCTCGCCAACATGGAAAGCGCAGCATGAAAAATGGAACAAGCGGAGCTGCTCTACACTCTTAGGTTCTCCTTTCCCTAAAGTCCCGAAGGGAAGGCTATATCCAATCTACCAAGAGAAGAGAAAAAAATTTCCTGAAGCGTCAATCCTCTTATTTTCAAGAAGAGGTAATTATTAATTATTAATTGTTGAAGATTTTTCTTGTAACCTTTTATTTTGTTATTTTGTATAGTCACGACGGTTAAGATATTGAAGAAAGTTGTAGACGATAGGTTAATATTTCAATTTAATGGGAATTAAACCCCAAAAATTGTTGACAACGCAGGTTAAATGTGGAGCTTTCTACCCAATTGTTTGTGCAAATATTACAAATAATAGATTTTAAGTAAACGTTTTTCATCTACAAGCTAAAACTTAAAACCTAACACCTACTACCGAAAAGCTAATGGAAGTGTAGTAAAACAAAAATAATATCGGAACAAAAAAACTAATAGTTAATGCTAATCTTGTTTTATACAAAATCCGCCTTAGTAAAAGGGTATTTTTGAAAGTTACAGCCATTGCTAAATCAAGGATTGGGAGATAAGAAAAATCTGCTTTTATCGCTGGATTTGGTATTATCTAAAAGGTGTTGCTCAATCAAGCTATGAAACTTAAATTTGGCAAAATCTAAAATGATTTTCAGTTAATAGCTAGGCGTTTCGCTGCACGATATGTTTGCGCAGCATGACCTAGGAAAACGTAGTAGCGATGCTGAACATTATCGCCATTGAAGAAAAATCATAGCCACCCATCAGCAACGCCATCTAAAAAAAACACAATTAGAGCTGATTTATAAAGTAAATATCAAGAGGCTGAAATCCTTGCAATACAAGGGTTTTTGCAGTTATAACCCAACAATACTTAAATCCCTGAGAGTTAGATTACATAAGGGTTTTAGCTAAGTTTACAAATCAGCTCTTAAGCTAGTACAAAATATCTTGAATTTATCATCAATGAAAGTCAGTTTTAATATCGTTCGTCAACATCAAAATACTACTCCTAGAGTTCAAACTTACACCTTAGAAGTTGAACCAGGCAATACAATTTTAGAATGCCTTAACCGAATTAAATGGGAGCAAGATGGTAGTTTAGCTTTTCGTAAAAATTGCCGTAATACTATCTGCGGTAGTTGTGGAATGAGAATTAATGGTCGTTCAGCTTTAGCGTGTAAAGAAAATATTAGAAACGAAGTAGATAGAATACAACAAATAGCTAATAATAGTAATAATAATTCTGCTAATACTACTGAAAAATCTATTCCAGAAATAACTATTGCTCCTATGGGCAATATGCCAGTAATTAAAGATTTGGTAGTAGATATGAAAAGTTTTTGGCAAAATCTAGAAACAGTTGAACCTTATATCAGCACAAAAGCACGACAAATTCCAGAACGAGAATTTTTACAGACTCCCACTGAACGGGATAAACTAAATCAAACAGGTAATTGTATTCTTTGTGGAGCCTGTTATTCTGAGTGTAATGCTCGTGAAGTTAATCCAGATTTTGTTGGTCCACACGCTTTGGCCAAAGCTTATAGAATGGTTGCTGATTCTCGTGACAGTCAAATAGAGAAAAGATTAGAAGAATATAATCTTGACACAGCAGGAGTCTGGGGTTGTACCCGCTGTTATTATTGTAATTCTGTTTGTCCGATGGAAGTAGCACCTATGGATCAAATAGGTAAAATTAAACAAGAAATTCTTGATCGTCAAGATAAACAAGCTAGTCGATCTATTCGCCATCGAAAAGTATTAATTGATTTGGTTAAAGACGGGGGTTGGATTGATGAACGAAAATTTGGTATTCAGGTAGTGGGTAACTATTTTAGAGATATTCAAGGATTATTTAGTTTGGGTCCATTAGGATTAAGAATGTTGGCAAAAGGTAAGTTTCCTTTGACTTTTGAACCTTCTGAGGGAACTGAAATTGTGCGATCGCTGATTGAATCAGTAAAAAAAATTGGACAATAAATCGACTGGGATAATTCAGTAATTTTATCCGTAATCAAAAATCTTTGGTGGTGGTGCATAGTAATGGTAAAAGTTAGGGGGAGGGATAATTTTTTCACAACCCATTCTCAAAATACTGTTGAATATCTGGGAGAATAAATATTTGGGTAGATACCAAGTTTTGTTCTTCAAACATTACTATGTAGGACTACCAAATCTTCAAAGCTAATAAAATTCTATCAATATCATGTCTGAAAATTTGACTTCTCAATCCACATCAGAATCTGCTAAAAAAGTTGAAACTACCAAGTTTAATGAACCTGCTTTTGGTTGGAATACTTACGCAGAAATAATCAATGGTAGGTTTGCTATGCTAGGATTTTTCATTTTGTTATTACTGGAATTATTTACTCATCAAGATTTTTTTTCTTGGTTAGGTTTGCGGTAAAAAATAAAGTTTAATTAGGGTTTGCTGAAAAAGTATTTTTGTGGAGGGTAGGAGTCAGGATTTAGGAGTCAGGAGTCAGAATGAATGCGAATTACAGAGAAGGCAGTCGAAATAATTGTCGCTAAGTTTTTCTGTCTTTGTCTGCTCAAAATGTGAGTATTTTGGGCGATTCGGAGCTAAAAGCTGACACTTTTTTTCGCAGCAAAAAGGCTAAAACCTTTATCTGTAAATGTTTTTATCCCACATTCCGCACTTCAATTTTTAACATAAAAATTAGTATAAAATCCGTAGCTTGCTTAGGTATTTATACTATATAAATTATCTTCATTTACCTCGATTGGGAGTCAAATTCTCAGTTAAATATTAAGCATAAATACTTGCAGTATTGATTACTCAATCACGGTAGCTATGATTTTATTCTAAAATTCTGTCTCCTGTCTCCTGACTCCTGACTCCTTCTTCGATACTACATTTTGTGGTGCGGAATGTGGGTTTTATAGTTAATCATCAAGTCCTAATTAATGCTAATAGCTAATCTTGAGAATGACATTTAGCTATTAGCTATTAAATAGTCAAAAAATTAGTATTTATAAATCTGATGCTTGACCTGATTCAATTACTTGGAGATTATACTTTATAATGAATTATTACTGTTTTATCGCTGGAATTTCTCTATCTATATTCTGATTCTGGTTTAGATTTACTGTCTATTTTATTTATCGCAAATTGCGATACTTTTTGTTTTATAAATCGGCGATTGTTGAAATTCCCCAACTCCCCAACTCCCCAATTTTCTCTACCATTACTATGCACAACTACCAGATTTTTTTATTAGGTTTGTACTAGGATAATTTAGTTTTATTTGTTTTATTTATTCACAGCTAAATGTTAATGGCTAATCTTTAAATGGCATTTAGATATTAGCCATTAACCATTAAAATTTTTCAATTATAAATCTGATGTCTGACCTGACTCAATTACTTGGAGATTGTACTGACCCCTACCTGTTTTATCGTAAGAATTAACTATTAAACGATATTTACCTGTAACAGTTAGAGTAATTGTTAGTTGAGAATTTGTATTTTTCTGACTAACATCATCATGTTCTCCCAGTAATTCACCAGTAGGACTAAATACTGCTAAATAAGTATCAAAGTCAGGACTTTCTAAGATTACAGTTACTACTTGACCTGTTGTTCCTTCAAAAGTATGTTCATCATAAATACTTTCATCAGATGGAAGTACTAAGTCTCCATCACTCAGTGTTCCTTCTAGCTGTAATATTTCTTTTCCAACTTTTTGTTCTTGGGTAGAAGGAGTAGTTTCTTCTGGGGTTGGAGTTTCTTCTGGGGTTGGAGTTTCTTCTGGGGTTGGAGTTTCTTCTGGGGTTGGAGTTTCTTCTGGAGTTGGAGTAGTTTCTTCTGGAGTTGGAGTAGTTTCTTCTGGAGTTGGAGTAGTTTCTTCTGGAGTTGGAGTAGTTTCTTCTGGAGTTGGAGTAGTTTCTTCTGGAGTTGGAGTATCCTGAACTAAAATTTCATTAGCATAGCTAGAATTGATAACCACCGGATGAAATAGAAGGATAGGGAAAAGTAAAGTTTTTCCCATAATACTTAGTAGACCAAAAGGAGCGATCGCCCAAAATCTTGCTTGACGCATTAATCACCTCAAATAAATATACTACTTAAATTCTCCAACTAGTCTACTAGCATAGTGGGAAATAATCACGAATAATTATTAATTGAAAAAGTTTAGGGTAAATTTTAGTTAGTAATTACAGAGTATCACTATAATCATCTTTTTTTTATTTTCAAACCAATACTTGTACTTAACTTATTAACTGTTTGATTTTGCTGTAAGACAATTTGTTGCACTTCCTAGAAATTCATGTTTCCTATAAATAAATTTTTTGAGAAAATTGCTATTATCCGCTCATTATGACATTTTAAATCAATTTAATATTTCATATAAAAAAAATACAGTCCCTTGATTCTCCTAACCTCTAGCTCCTCTCTAAAAAAGGGGAGAATATGTGGCAAGAAGTTTTAGTATTTCATCTCAATACATCTTATTGGGTTTCCGTTCCTCAAACCTACTTATATCTACTAACTACTGTACTGGCAAACGACTATTTACTATTTAGGTGACTTTAAAAGTCAAAATTTTTTCATCCTCCTTTGTCGATATTTCTGGTCAAAAATTTTTTTTAACCTTCATATCCCTATCTATCAATCAGTAGATAAAATTTCAGACAATTTATCTATAGTAATTTATCCTTTCACGCTCAAAGAAAGGTCTAATTCTGGGTGAAACAGACTCAATTTTCAACCGATATTCTCCTGACTCTCCTGCTTCATAAGAATTTGCTAATAACTTGTAAGTTCCATTTTCTGGTAGCGTAATCACAATTCTGGCATTTTTTTCTCCACCACTATCATCATCTTGAGCTAATTCTTGACCATTTGAACTTAATAAAATCAAGTAAGAATCTATTTTATTACTACTCATATCAATAGAAATCTTTTGACCTGCTAAACCTTCAAAAGCGTAAAGGTCATAATAACTATTGTCTACAGGTAATACATTAGATTCACTGTCCAAATTGCCCTTTATTTCTATTAAACCATTAAGGTCTAATTTTTCAGCCTGTCTCTCATCAAACATTCCTGTTTGCTGTTGAGCTACTAAAGGCGCTCTTCCTTCTCGAACCGCTCTTAGAAACTCTGGGACTCTATCCATAGATATAGCAAAACCAATGCCAATATTACCCCCTAATTGACCACGAGTAAATATAGCAGTATTGACACCAATAAGTTCTCCAGAACTATTCAATAGTGGCCCCCCTGAATTACCAGGGTTAATAGCTGCATCTGTTTGGATCAATCCTCTTTCTCGATCTATACGACTAACTATTCCTACAGTAAGAGTACCTTGAAATCTGCCAAAAGGATTTCCGATAGCAAAAGCTCGCTGACCTACTTTTGTCGAACCTGGACGAGCTATTCTAATAGTAGGAAGGTTTCTTTGTCCTCGAATTTTGAGAACTGCTAAGTCTAAATCTTCTTCACCAAAACCTATGACATCTGCTGTAACTTTTCTACCATCTGCTAAGGTAATTTTGACCACACGGCCTTGAGATACGACATGAGCATTTGTTAATACCATTCCGTCGGGACTGATAATGGCACCACTACCATTAGTTTTATCTGTATCTATGGAAACTACTGCTTGACTAGCTTGTTCATAAACACGAATATTAGTTTGTTCTTCTAGACTCAGAGAAAGTAGTGTTTCTTTTCGGTTTTTATTCAGGGGTCTGGGAATTGTATCCACTTTTATTTGAGCTTTGACTGGAGGAAAATTACTTAAATTCACACCAACTGCTACTACTATAAGTATTCTTAATGTGGTTTTTGACAAAAATTTGGCATTCATTGTTGCTTGTCAAGTCTAGTTTATATTTAATATTATTACCCAGTAATTTTTTGAAAAATAGAGTTAGGAGTTGAGTAGCCAATAGACAGAATTAATGAGTGAGTTATTCAGCAGTTGCCACTAACTAAAGACCACCCAATATTAATATTGGGTGAGAGTGTAGAACTTATTTATTTATCCTCATCCTATGTGAAAAAATCAATTCTGAATTCTTTACATCGCAAACTAAATTTATCGTCTACCTGTTTCCTGAATTCTTTCTTAATAAAAATTTTCTTCAATTGATACTTAATTCCATAGATTAGAATCAGCTACTTATTAAGACATTTTAAAAGTTATACCAGTCCCTAAAAATAATGCTTGTTTTATAGAAAACTTCAGTTATTAAGTAATAAGTAAGGTTTAGTAATGTTTTTAGCAATTATTTGTATGAAGTAAAGATATCTTATTCTTTATTTACCTAGGACCTGCGGACGTTGCATGTAACATCCCTATTAATCCCTGCTCTCAAGAAGATGTAGCAAAAATGCGTGAGATTTGGCATTACTTTGTCTGTATAAATTTTAGCGTGGAAACAATGTAATATTAAAACTATTATAATTTTTATTGTAGCTCTTAGATTAGGGTTGCTGAGTGGTAATGATTTTTAGATTAAGTATCAACGAAAAACATAAGTTTTTCAATTTTACCTTCAGCTACTTACTATTACATTTGAGCAACTTTCTCAGATTAAGTACCTAGTCATAAATAAAATTAACTTTGAAGAGGAGGAGTCCCATAGGAGAATTGTCATATGTGCGAGGTACAGGAGTAAAAATTTGGCCGGGGTTGGGAAAAATTTACTATAGCAGTGGAAGGAAAGGTTAGGATATATCAAAAGCTTAAAACTCAGACAACGTCAGATTTTTCCAACTTCAGTCCTCTCCTAGATAACTAAATCGCCTAGATAACTAAATCGCCTAGATAACTAAATCGCCTAGATAACTAAATCGCCTAGATAACTAAATCGCCTAGATAACTAAATCGCCTAGATAACTAAATCGCCTAGATAACTAAATCGCCTAGATAACTAAAGGCCTTCTTCCTTCTTCCTTCTGCTATATCAGTTATTTTAGGTTTCATTTGGCCGACTTACTTATTCTAATAATTATTAGCACTAGACTGAAAAGTTATGGTAGATTAAATTTATCTCTTTTTTAACTATTGTATTGGGAATTGGCTTTCAAGTATTCTAGGCATTAGCTTCGCGCAAGCTTTGTAGATAAAGTTATTAATAATTATAGCAATAGCACTTTTCACTTGAGTGAAACATATAACTTTTACCATTAGACATCTGGTGGGAACTAAGTTTTTGCCCATGCATGTATGATCAGGGTTTGAGATTAATTATCACCAGAGGTCTATGAGAAGAGGTTCGTTCTAATTTTAGGCTAAAGTCTATGTACTTTGTATTTTTTACTAAATTGAAAACTGCTAAAATTTCTATAGTTGTAGAGCAAATTAAACAAGAAATTTAATCAATTAGGGCTTCATTTTACCACAGCAAAGTATTGGGGTTATAGTTCACTGAAAATGGATAGAGGAGTTCATAACATTTGAACAGTTTGAACTATTGTTTATAAACTAATAGAAAATTAGTAATAAGCTAAGAATCATTTAGATTCTATATTCCCTCACAGGAGTGCGCATTCCCTCTCTTGATCGGCATTCCCATGGCGAGGAGACCTCGCCGGGTTCCTAACGCTTGCATCTGTCGCACCCCGCGGGTTCGCACCGCTGTTCCCTTTGAAAAAAATTTGATATATGGTTTGAATACAAAACAGCTTATTAATGAGTAAATTAGGAATTTTGTGGTGAAGCTTTGATGATAATTTTTTAGATTCAGCAAAAATTTATTTTATACATTTTATACAGAAGTATTGATATTCAGCTACTAAATAAATAATAGAATGGGCGGGGAAAAATGGGATTTTTTTATTTACTCTAAAAAGACAAATTATCCCCACCTAATATTCCTACTTCTATTATAAATTCTATTTAACCATTAACATCACTATCAACAGAATCCATAGGAGTATACTCTACATAATTTTCTGATGTTGCTTCTCCATCAGTAGATGATGCTTCTGGTGGACGACGCTTTCTCGTTCTAGGAGATGTTTCTTCCGAGTAGCTTGTTTCAGGACTAGGGCGACGAGTACGGTTATGGGGTGGTCTTTCTTCAGTACTAGAAGTCTCCCAGCTATCTCGACTACGAGGGCGAGGCAGTCTATCTTCTGGCCTATTAGTATCACTGAAATTATCTCGACTGCGAGAAGCAGGTCTCTTATCTTCTAAATCTACAGAGTTTTCCCAATATTCAGAAGACGATCTAGTAGGATAATTTTCTGAACGAGGACTACGCTTGCGTAATCTTGGGTTGATTTCTTCTGTTCTATCATAACTACTTCTGCGATTAGGAGGACGACGGCGGTAGTCATCCTCAAAATTATCTGGCCTAGAAGAACGATAATCTTGAGAACCTCTGATACGACGGTTAGCGGGATATTCTTCATAAGGTTCTAGTTCGTCTAAGTCTGATTCTGCATAACCATAAACAGGACTTACCGATCTTTCTTCATCTACAATAGGGGTACGTTCTCTAGCTTGCTTAGTTGTAAGACCTCTCATTCTGATAGATTCTGCTGCAAAAAATATGGCACTACCAGTTAACAAAAACTGACCGAAAGCTAAAATAGGGTCTAGTCTCCAGCCTTGGAATATAAGAATACCTCCACATAGTAAGCCAATTGCTGCAAAGAAAATATCGTGGTCTCTCGCTAGTTTTGGACGCCATGTGCGGAGAAAGTATAGTCCTGCTCCTGCTATGGCCAGGATTATTCCTAGCAAACTACTCCAATTTAATCCTAAGTTGACCATTCTAAATCTCCTAAGTAATTCATCAATTAGTAATTCAAGTTTAAAATTTCTATCCTGCTTTGGTATCTAGACTTGAAGTTATTTGGCAGATATAAAGCTTATTTAATATTTAGTAGGATATTGTATAGCAGTCGCCATTGCTATATTTGACATATCAAAAGCTAAAAACTCAGACAACGCCAGATTTTTCCTTTTGCCTTCTGCTATATCATCAATTTAACAAAGAAAAACCTCAGCTTGTTAGGTTTGGACAATTATATCACTGTCTTCCCTATTCTATAGTCTGAGGCTTTAACTTTGTCTTTGCAAAAAAAAATTAGGTGAAACTTAAACCTAAAATAGTTTGCTTTTCGGCTCTTCACATAACTGTTAGGTTATTGCAGAAAAAAGTTTATTCCTAAGAAGAATTCATGATTTTTAGACTTCTAGGAAATGGTATTCTGACTTAACCTTTGCTCCAAAAAGAAAAATTTCTATTATCTAGGGTCTAGGAACGGGTAACTTTATCTTTTTGGCTGACGAATATCAGAAAAATTGTAGCAGGAATAACTACAATTAGAGTTCCCGCCAGTAGACTTAATAAGAAGTTTGATAAAGAAGGAGTCATGGATTATTGCCCTTTGCCACAAAATTTGATTTACTTTATTTTAGATATTATAGCGGTTTGCGATTTTTTTCAGTACAAATTTTGGTCGTGGTAAACAAGTAATGATTTTATCGCTTACCTCCTGACCATGAAAAGGATTTACTAATCAATATCCTTACATATTTAGGACTATCCAAATTTTTAGTGTGGCTGTACAGAAGGTAGAAGGATCAATTACTAATGTTTATGGAATTGTGTCACTGGTAGATTATTTCTACAGCGCTACACAAAAGATTTTCGGGAACAGGAGATATTTCAGTGGTTGATATTAAAGCTACTTACTTAATTACATACTTATTCAAAAGTTCCTCTTCTCTTGAAAATTTGGTCAAACTTTCACAATTAACTAATCTGCAAACTGCCATAACTTATATCATTATGGTGAAAAAGTTTTTTTTCAAAAGGGAAAAACTTGTATTAATAGCGCTTCATCATTTGAAATACAATCAAGTAACTTAAAGCTAATTTTTACTTTACAAAATTACATTTTTTTATTGTCTTATGGACTATCTGACATTAGCGAATTGGACTCTAGGTATTCTCCTGGGGTTAATGACTTTCTTATTTATCTTCCGAATAGTTCTCACATGGTACCCCCAGGTAAATATCAATCAACTTCCGTTTAACTTGATTTTTTGGCCTACAGAACCATTTTTAGCCCCCACTAGGAAAATTGTCCCTCCTCTAGGTGGAGTAGATATTAGTCCGATTATTTGGGTAGGTATTTTCAGTTTATTACGAGAGTTGCTTTTGGGTCAGCAAGGTTTATTGAGAATGATGCTATAGCTAATGAAGGCAGGAGGCAGAAGGCAGAAGGCAAAAGGGAAGAGGTTTTAGAGCTACTTTACTTTTTGTTACATACTTAGTTTCTTTTGCGCCAACTTACTTATTTACTACTATCGGGTTTCATCACAGTCTCAACAAAGTTTGTATATACTTGCCCCTCCAGAAATTCCGGAGTCTCTAAAATTCTTTGATGAAAGCTGATAGTTGTGGGAACTCCTGTCACAGCACATTCTCTTAGAGCGCGTTTCATCCTCTGAATAGCAGTAGGACGGTCTTGTCCCCAAACTATTAATTTACCAATCAAAGAATCATAATAAGGTGGAATCTCATAGTCTGTATAAACATGAGAATCCATCCTCACTCCTAAACCTCCCGGTGGTAGATAACCACTAATGCGACCAGGATGAGGGCGAAAATTATGGTCTGGGTCTTCGGCGTTAATTCGGCATTCTATTGCATGACCATTAAAAGTTACTTGCTTTTGAGTTAGTCGGAGTTTCTCTCCTTGGGCAATTCTAATTTGCTCGGCAATTAAGTCTAGTCCTGTAATTATTTCTGTGACTGGATGTTCTACTTGAATCCTAGTATTCATTTCCATAAAGTAGAATTCACCAGACTGGTCTAGGAGAAATTCTACAGTGCCAGCACCTATATAGTTGATAGACTTGGCTGCTTTGACTGCGGCTTCTCCCATTTTCTGACGTAGTTTAGGACTTAATGCTAGACTGGGAGCTTCTTCTAGTAACTTTTGATGGCGACGCTGAATAGAACAGTCTCTTTCTCCCAGGTGAATAACGTTTCCGTGACTATCGGCCAGGATTTGAAATTCAATGTGACGTGGACGTTCAATGAATTTTTCTATGTAGACTCCAGAGTTGCCAAAGGCTGCTTCTGCTTCTCCTTGAGCTGCCTGAAGCAGTTTGGAGAGTTCGTTTTCTTGGCGAACCAGTCTCATTCCTCGTCCCCCTCCTCCAGCAGTGGCTTTGATCATCAGGGGAACGCCGATTTTTTTGGCGATCGCTTCTGCTTCTTTTTCATCTGTGAGAAGACCATCACTTCCTGGAACTGTAGGAACTCCAGCTTTTTGCATAGTTTCTTTTGCTGTAGATTTGTCCCCCATTGCCCTAATCCCTTCTGGTGATGGGCCGATAAAGGCAATGTCGTGGTCAGCACAGATTTCTGCAAACCGGGCATTTTCTGCTAGGAAGCCATAGCCTGGATGGATGGCAGAGGCATTACGAGTTAAAGCCGCCGAGATAATGTTAGGAATATTTAGGTAGCTTTTGCTACTGGTGGGTTCACCAATGCAAACTGCTTCGTCCGCCAGTTGCACATGGAGAGCGTGGCGGTCTATTGTTGAGTGGACGGCGATGGTGGCTATGCCCATTTCTTCGCAGGTGCGGAGAATGCGTAGGGCTATTTCGCCTCGGTTGGCTATTAGGATTTTAGAGAACCGCATTTTCGGTGCTTTTAGCTCAATTATTCAGTTAGGATAAGATGTTTTGGGTTTTTAGGGAAGATGCTATAGAAAAGATTTGAGAAAATTTCTTGTAGACATTCCAGAATTTTATGTTATGATTATATTTTGTTAGCTAAATTTCTATATTTCTTGTTGAAGTTTTGTTGATAGATGCTAACTAGAGCGGATGTGGCGGAATTGGTATACGCGCACGTTTGAGGGACGTGTGGCTTTGCCTTGCGAGTTCGAGTCTCGCCATCCGCATTGGAGAATGATCAGGGGTTATTAGTTTAACTTCTGATTTTCTCTTTTTTGGACCCAGGAATTAATGTTAGATATAGATAATTAAAACTATAGCGCTATATCTTTAGTGCTATGGCTTTAATGTTTGAGCTGGCGAAATACCTCAAGTTGTCTTTGTGAAGTTCTCTCCCGTTAAATAAGAGCGATTATAACGGGAGCTTCTCAAACAAAGAAGTTTCTTGTTTCACAGGCTGATTAACATCTAAGCCTCCACAAGCAGACAAGATGATACCCACCTCGTTTAACGCTTTATTTAAAATGTTAATTGCTGCATTTTCGTCCCTATCCAAAACTGTTTGACATTTAGGGCAAGAATGAGTTCTAACTGATAAAGTTTTAGGTACTTTTTGACCACAATTACTACAATTTTGTGATGTATTATGAGGGTTAACTTTGATTAGATGAACACCGCGTTTTACCGCTACTGCATTCAATTTTTCAATAAAATTACTCCAGGCTACATCATAAATTGATTTTGATAGTTTAGTATTTTTAGCTAGACCTTTAATATTAAGGTCTTCTACAGCAATTAAATCATATTCTTTAACTAATTTATGAGCAGTCTTATAGTGAAAATATTCTCTTTGCCTGGCAATATGTTGATGTAGTCTAGCTATTCTATTTTGTGCTTTTTTCCAGTTTTTTGACCCAATTTCTTTTCTAGATACTTTTTTTTGCTTTCTTGCTAAATTAGATTGAGATTTTCTATAAAATTTAGGAACAGAAACAGTCTCACCAGTATTGGTAGTTAAGAACTCTTTTAAGCCTACATCAATACCTACAGTAGTTTTGATATTTTCTGTAGAAATTAAACTAGGAACTGACTTATCTTCTAAGCTAAAATTTACATAATAACCATCAGCCTTTTTGGTTATAGTTGCAGTTTTAATCGTAAACCCATCTGGAATTGGTCTATGAACTATGACTGGAATAGCACCAAACCTCGTAGTAACTATTTGTTTTCCATCAAATTTAATTACTGCTTTGGGATGATTTACTCTACTGAAACAAAATGACCTTAACTTTCCTGCTTTTTTAAATCTTGGCCTTCCTCCACGTTTACCCTTTTTGTCAGGTATTAGCCAACGTTTCCAAGCTTTATCTAGTCTTTGTAAGTTAATTTGCTGGACTTCTGAATAGATTTCTTTGTAGTCAGGAAATAACTTTTTTGTCTGTTTAAGTGCTGATTGCTGAAAATAATAATCTGGCAACTTTTGAATTTCGCCAATAGGACATGAAATTAATGAACAACGGTCTACTTGACATCTAGTTCTATTTAACCAATCTAGTCTTTGGCCTAAAGCATAATTGTAATGCCTTCGTAATAGTTCTAGCCAATAATCAATTTTGACTGACTGCTCACAAGTAGGCTTAATTTTGTAGCAATGAGTAATTATCATAATTTTATACTACTCTTTAGTGCTGCATTTGAACAGCAATCGAAACCCTTTTAATTTACAGCTCGGCAACTCCCCTCCCGTTAAATCACATATTATAACGGGAGACCCCGATACCGTATCAAGTTGGATGTATTATGGATGAAAAATTGACATTTAACAGGTCAAGATTTTCAAAAAACCTGTAAGAATTTAAACCTCGTAGTCCCTCAATGATATGATAATACTTAAGATATTAACTTAGGATATTAATATATGAACACAAGCTCTAGCTCTGAGGGTTTTAAATATTTTTTGGAAAAGTATATTAAAGAAAAAGAAAAACAAGCTGTACCTAATATACTTGTTTGTGGTTATACGGGAACTGGAAAGACTTCAATAATTCAGAGTTTATTTGGAAAAGATACTGTAGATGATAAGTTAATTGGTCATGGTAAACCAATGACTCAAGGGTTTGAAAAATATAAAAATCCTAATATTAACGTTTGGGATTCTAAAGGTTTTGAACATGATAAAGCTCAAAGTGAGCTAACAGAAGAAACTAAAAAATGGATAAAAGCAAAAGAAAATAATCCTGATAGTTCTATTCATATGATTTGGTATACTATTCATGGGCCATTGGCAAGAGTAACAGAGTCAGATACTGATTTTATTAAGAGTTTTAAAAATATCATTACTATTATTACTCAAGTAGACAGAACGAGTAAAAAACAACTTGAAGAGATGATTAAAACATTGACAGATGCAAATATTTCAAAAGAAAAAATTATTCCAGTTTTTGTTTATATACCAGAACCTTATGAGGCATTAGACTTTCTAAATGATGATGATGATGATAGTTTAAAATCTACCACTTCTGGCTATTCAGAGGCTATAGAAAGTGAAAAAAAGAAACAAAGCCAAAAGCAACTCAAAAAATTACTAAATCTAACTATAAAAATGATGCCTGATGCCTACAAGGAAGCTATTATGAATGCACAATTAATTGATTTAGAATCCAAACAGGGAAAGGCCCAAACTATCATTCATACAGCAGCAGTAGCTGCAGCAGTAGCTGCAGCTGATCCTATTCCACTTAGCGATTCTTTATGGATTACAGGAATTCAGTATGGAATGATAGCATCTTTAACTGTATTGTACGGTTTTACTGAAGAAGGAGTAAAAGCTTATTTTGCTCCTATGATTTCTCAAGTAGCAGGTACAATGCTTGCAACAAGTTTAACTAAATTAATTCCAGGGTTGGGTACGGTTATTCAATCTGGATTAGCGTTTAGTTTGACTGAAGCAGTTGGAAATTTAGTCAATGATTACCTAATTAAGTGTGCTAAGGCTCGGCGTGAAGGTGAGCCTATTCCGACATTTGCAGTAGATCCCTCTTATTTCAAAGGCTTTGCTGACTAGGTACAGCCTAAACTCTCAAACGCAAGCTGAAGCCATTATAAACAGGCCATCTGTAACACACTGTAATCTCATAACCCCTTTGAATTATTGAAGGGGGTTTATCGATAAAAAATTTCTTAATAACTAACTTCATAACTATTAATTGTCCCGTTCTGTATCTATTTCCTACTTCTAATTGCTCTAATCTAGCAGCATGAAATATCAACCTTTCCCCCTCTAAGCATATCGGGCATAAATAATTATTTGAAACAGGAAAATTCAGACTATTAACATCATCAACTTTCTCTAAACTCTCAAACACATATACTTCATCTGCTGCCTGTACAGAATTTAATTTATCTAAAATTTGCTCATCTTTCAATGTAACTATTTTTATTTTTGTAGACGCTTTTACTCCCTTACTTAATCTAATTTTCTCGATTAAAATTTCTACTTTTCTACTACTGCTATCTCTGTAAATATAACCTTGATAATCTTGGATAATAAATACAGAATCATCTAATTTTAAAACCCTATACTGTTGGTTAATTAGAACTATACAATTTAGTTTCCAATTCTTGTAAAATTTGCTTTTTATCCTGACTACCTTTCAACATTCCAAAAATATCTAATTTCTGCTCTAATTTTCTTTCTCCACCATCGCCAATTACCCAACTAACTTGATTAATAGCATTCATAATTCCACTATAAGCAACCCCCCCATAAAAATTTCCCTCCTCAGTAATTCCTAATTTAATTTTCTCCTGAGTACTCATTTCTAAAGTTGAAGCGATCGCTACTAAACCAACAGCTCCAATTAAAGCTTCTCCTCCTTTTAATACTTTTACCCCTGCTAATACTCCAACACCACCACTAACTACAGCATCATCCGCTTCCTCGATTAACATTCCTTTCTGAATGGCAATATTCCCGAAACTATTTGTGATTTTTGTTGGATTTTCTGCCTGTTTTATAAATTGTTCTACTTTCTTGAATTTGCTAAAAACTGAGTAAAGTTCTTCCCGGTCTAGTTTTTCTAATTCTAATTCTATTTCAAAATATCTTTCTCTTAAAAGTTGATATACAATCTTGCATATTCTCGGAATTTCTGCCTGAATAATTATCGAGTCTAAACTTTCTGAAATAAAATTATCTTTAACTTTTACACCTTCCTTAATCTGTTGATATAATGATAAATATTTCCGACGCTGATTATCATTTATTTCTGAGCTACTGTAAATCAAATCTACAATCAACATATCTATTCTTAACCCAGTTGATGTAGCACTTGCCAATAAATATTTATCTTTCAGTTCAGAAGCGATCGCTGAATTTAAAATCATCGCATTTAACTGTTGAAAATCATCTAATTTAGGTAAAGGGTCTGCTGCTTTAATATATTGATAAATACTCTTGATTTTACATTTTTCAGTTTCACTTAAATTGGTAAATTCTAACACTTCTTCTAAACTTTTATCAATACCTATCCACCGCGAATTTTCACTGGCAATTGTATAGCGTAAACCAATTAAGGAATCTATATTTGAAGAGTTAACAATAAAATCCAATAGATTGAGTGCTGCTAAATCATAAACATATAAACCGACATTAATTCTGTTATAAGCTTCTAAACATCTAGTTTTGCTTCTTTCATAAATTGATGAATGAATTATCAAATTATTCATCCGACGGTCTAGGTTAAATTCGGGATTATAAAAAGTATGTAAAACTAGAAAGGCATCATTTCCTTGTAAACCGCATTTTTTTAATCGTAAAGTAGAACCTTCAGTACTATTCGGACGAATTCTCACGTTATAGCTTTTACCTGATTTAAGAGTTACTTTTTGAGTACCTCCCTGACTAGCAACCTGATAAGCAACAAAAATATGATATATTTCTTCTTGTTCTAAATCATTTTCTATTTCTGGCGATAATTCAGAATTAGTTTGCTGTTTTCCAAAAGCAGATTCTTTAACAGTTTCTCTAAAATATTTACCAACATCTGATGTTTTATTACTAATAATTTCTTCTATTTCTGAAGCTTTAGTTTTAGCAGTTTCGGAAGCTTTTTCACTGATTGACTGCCCGGCTTTAGATACTTTTTTACCAAGATTTTCTCTAACTGTTGATGCCTTGTTAGTCATTGATTTCCATAAGGATGATGGTTGTTTTTTATTCATAATTTTGATTATTTATAAATTATCTCTCTTGTATCATACTTAATATCTGAGAACTAATAGTAAAGGGTTCAGTACTAAGCTATACTCAAAAAATCTGTAACATTTTAGGATTTAATCGCTGTCAGTCTTTTTTTTCTTATACCAAATTTAGACCAAGTTATACCAATTCCTAAAAATCATTCTATACTTATATAACACTTCAGTTATTAAGTAATAAGTAAGGCTCATTAATGTTTTGAGCAATTATTTGTATGAAGTAAAGATATCTTATTCGTTATTTACCTACTCCCTACTCTAAAAAATATGTAGCAAAAATTCGTTAGATTTGGTATTACTTACATCTTAATCTGTGTTTTATATCTATAGTAGAAAATTTTATCCCTTGCAGATTTTATAAATATTAATTTTTTTGATCTTTTTTCATAGACTTATCTTTTAATATTCCCTGTTATTTTATGGATTTGTTACCTGATAGACAAATTTTTATGAAATTGGTATTAGCGCTATATTTTATTCATAGACGCAGTAATTTAATTTTTGTTTACTAATAGTATAAAATATAGCAAAAATCTTTCTTGAACTTTAAATTGCTTTACTTGTTTTACAGCATGATATAAATGTGCAGCATTATCTAGGAAAGGAAGAAACAAAAAGCCAATACTAGAAAGTTTTGATCTTCCATTAATACTTCTTAAAGGAATGGCTTTAAGTCCCCCATAAAAGATTTAGAGGCAGTTTAAATACTCCTCTAAATTTACCTTTTTACTTCTGATAATATTTCACATAAATCATCCATCAAGTGCGTAATTAGTCGGTCTCCATTTCTGACCGAAAGGCTACGTTAAAAGCTGGGTTAAGATGAACTTCATTACAGTTAAAAGTCAAAAGTAAAAAGTTTAAGATTGATTTAGCTAAAAAGTTTAACTGATAATAATTTTACTTATACCATTTCTCCATGAAGTTGCAGTTAATATAAAGACAAGAATAGTCACTGTAATCAGGTCTGAGCAACAATTATTAAGCGCATTGTTAGAGAGAAATGGTATTAGGTAAGAATTTTGCACTTATTGTGTCAGGACTTACGCATTTTTCCGAAAAAACACTATATATACCATAGTGCTATAGTTTTTATCTACTATATATAGTACCTTTGCGTAAGTTCCGTGTGTGAAATTATTCGTGACAAAATTTTAAGTTAATTGGTATTACTTCGTTTAATTAGGGCTTGCTGATTAAATATCAAAGCATTGACAGATAAAGGTTGTAGCATTTTTTGGTCTAAAAAAGTGTCAGCTTTTCGGTGGCAAGAGCTGCATAAAGCTAGTATTTTGGGACGATTATGGCAGAAAAATCACTCTTACAATTTTTCCGACTACCTCCTCTATAATTGCCATTTCTCCTGACTCGGCTTTTCCCCTCCTGGGAGGGGCGGGGGTGGGTTGACTCCTACCTCTACCAAAAGACTTTCCATACGCAAACCCTAATTAGGGCTTGCTGATTAAATCTAAAAGCATTGGTATATAAAGATATTAGCCAAGGCGTGTACTAAAAAAGTGCAAGGTTTTTGCTCCCTTAAGCTGAAAATGTCAGGATTTTGAGCAGACAAGGGCAGAAAAATCTCAGAACAATTGTTCCGACTACATCCTCTGTAATTCCTCATTCCTCCTGACTCGGCTTTTCCCCTCCTGGGAGGGGCGGGGGTGGGTTGACTCCTACCCTCACCCATAAGACTTCCATAAGCAAACCCTAATTATTTTGATGCTAGTAGAAAGAATTGAGTCGGGACGCTATGATCGGAATAACTAAGTTAAGTTTTGTAAAGAAAAAATTGACTGCTATTTCACCCAAACATTCTATTATACAACCCAAACCTTGGTACTCCCTAGCTCCTTTATGGCAAGGAGGAGAAGAAGTAGTTCGCCAAGGTCTGCCCCACTCCCAACTTTCACCCACATGGCAAATATTACTACTTGGAGATGGCTCTCCCACTCGTCACTTGCAACTTTTGACAACTGAACCCACAGAAGTTGATGTAATTGATATGTCTCCCATTGGCATGAATCTGGATAATGCCCCTGACTTAATTCATGCTGTACCTGGCCCTAGACTGCGACGACAGGTATGGTTGAGAACAACTTCAGGACAAAGGCTAGCTTATGCTGCTTCCTGGTGGGAAGCGAGTCATGTGGATGAGTATTTGCAAAATCGGTCTTTGCCTATTTGGGCTAGTTTAGCTCGTTTGCGGACCGAATTATATCGAGATGTCCAGGGAATTTATTATGGTCATTCTAGAGAATTAGAGTTAGCTTTTGGCGAGTTAGGACCATTTTGGGGGCGACATTACCTATTTTGGCATCATGGCCAACCACTGACATTAATTTATGAAGTGTTTTCACCTTATCTTAAGAAATATTTGGGACAAACAAACGTGACGGATACAGACTTTCAAAAGTAATAGTTGTTAATTTTTTGATTGCCATAAATATTAAGAATCGACAAATTTTGGATGAATTTAGATGTACAAATAGGATCATCTATTTCTACGTATTTCTGAAGTTTAGCTTTGACTTTGAAAGCGCAACTCCTCCGTAGTAGGCACTCATAAATTATTATGGTTCGACCTTAATCTGATATCAAGTCTCATTAATTAGCCATAATAAAAATTTTCTTCTTTTGAGAGAGAATATTTTTTCGGTGCGGAATGCGCAGAAAACAAATTTCCCCTACCTCCCTACTCCCTAAATTTTTCCGAAGTGGTTATTCAAACAGACATGATACTAGACTTTGTCAGATAGTATAAAAAAACCGGGCATGAGAAGTTTTGTTCAAAATTTTTTTTAATTCACACTCTAAAAGTCTGGGTTTTAGGTCAGGGATTTTTCGATAAAGTTGCAAAAATTTGATCAAATAGTTCTGTTTTGTATTAAGTAGGAACGTTAAAGATGAATTGAAAAATAGTGGTTTGTCAAAAGAATTTTAACGGATGATAAACTATCAATCAAAATGTTTGATCGGCTTTTCAATTTTGAAATACCCGTCATTTTTATTTTGACGGAACAATATAATGAATAAACAGATTTGGTATAAATTATGATGCTGATGCGCTAAATTTTACTTTAAACTTAGACACCCACACGATAATCTTGAAAAAGGTGTGGGTATCTCATACAAAAAGTTTTTATTATTCAGTAATCAATCATCAAAGACTATAACAGTTTGCCATTAAACGAACTGTAATTACAGTAAGTAGTCAGTAATTAGAATATCGGTAGTATAGGACTACAATTATCATTAATTTTAAGGTCTTTGACTGTTTTCCATATTATTTTTTTGCTACATCATTTAATTTAAAATATATTCAGTATTTATCCTCTGGTTTCCTAGTATCTTAACCACAATTTAGACCGGCAAAAATAAATAATATTACTCACTATTTTGTGAATACCAAAATTCTACTCAAGCTATACACAAACCGCTATATTTCATCATTTTAAACTTGGACAGGATTTTCTAGAACAAGTTTAGAACGCTTCAATTTGTCTGGCAAAGGAATAGGATAGTCACCAGTAAAACAGGCAGAACAAAAAGTCTTAGGATCTTCATCCGTTGTTCTTAACATCCCCTCCCAACTCAAGTATGCTAGAGAGTCAACACCTATTTGTTCAGCAATTTCTGCAACTGATTTTGTTGCTCCAATTAATTGCTCCTGGTTATCTGTATCGATGCCATAAAAACAGGGATGAGTAACTGGTGGGGAAGAAATTCTCATGTGAACTTCTGTTGCACCAGAATCTCGCAAAGCTTTAACGATTTTTTTACTGGTGTTGCCACGCACAATGGAATCGTCAACCATAATAATTCGCTTACCTTCTAGTACATCTTTGAGAGGGTTAAGTTTCATTCGGATACCTGATTCTCTCATGTGTTGAGTGGGCTGAATAAAGGTACGGCCAACATAGCGATTTTTAATTAATCCCTCAGCATAGGGAATACCTGATTCTTGAGAAAAACCTATAGCTGCTGGAATACCAGAATCAGGAACACCTATTACCATATCTGCCTCTACTAAAGATTCCCTTGCTAACTGGCGTCCTATTTTCAGTCTGTAGCTGTATAAACTACCACCTTCCATTATACTGTCAGGGCGGGCAAAATAAATCATTTCAAAAATACATAGCTTCCTTTGTGGTTTCTGATTCCAGTGGAAGGAAGCCATGCCTTCTTCTGTAATCCAAACTAACTCTCCAGGTTCAACATCTCGGAGATATTCTGCACCAATAATATCTAAAGCACAGGTTTCTGAGGCAAGGACATATCTTTTTGGGTTGATATCTTCTAAAGTACCAATCACAAGGGGTCTTACACCGTGGGGGTCGCGTACTCCCATCAGACCTTCTGGAGTACCAATAGTTAAACTGAAAGCTCCTTTACACAAATGAAAAGCACTAATAGCAGCTTTTAGCCAGCTTTTACCACTTTTAACTTCTGTGGCGATCGCTAATGCAATCATTTCTGAATCTGTAGTGCTGTTAAAGTTACATCCACGGTCAATTAGTTCTTTTTTTAAGTCTTGTGTATTGACAAGATTACCATTGTGTGCAATCGCTAAAGGTCCAAGAGGAGTCTCAACCAGAGCAGGTTGAGCATTATTAATCTGGCTAGAGCCTGTAGTAGAATAACGAGTATGACCAATTCCTATATTACCAGTCAACTGCTGTAAGATAGACTCATTAAATACTTGAGATACTAGCCCCATTCCTTTATGTATGTAAACTCGATCGTCTTGAAAAGTAGCAATTCCGGCAGACTCTTGACCTCGATGCTGTAGTGCGTATAAGCCAAAATAGGTGAGTTTAGTTACATCTTCTTCTGGGGCATAAATGCCGAAAACGCCACAAGCTTCTTCTGGTTTATCTGTCTCAAGATAATTTTCTAAATGTTTCTCAGTAGTTGAAGGGTAGTTGTCAGTCATGGTTATATTTTAACTCCTTATCAGGATTATTAGTTTTTATAACTATTTTCAAAGTGGTAAATTATCTGGTCTAAGGATACATAGACTAGGAAAAATTTAACCTCATCTTAAACTATAGTAACTAATTTTGTGAAGTATTGTAAACTAAATAGGTAAAATATTAAGCTCATCAGGGCGATTGATAACTTATCAAACCCTTCGATTTATAAAATTACTAGAATGCTGGTGGCATTCTACTGGAGCTTGCTTAAGGCAAAAAAGTTTTCCTAGAGTTATTTAGTACTAATTGTTGCATCAAACAATTTCGCAAAAAGGTAAGGAAGAAAAAAGAATAAAAATCATGATAGAGATTGGGTAGGAAATATGATTATCAGCCTCTTAGTAGGCATAAATTTTCAAATTCCTTTTTATAGTATTATTTTTGATAATTGGTATTAATGTTGGTAAAATCTGTGTAGTAGGAATGAATCGCCGTTTCAGGTTTAATGTATTATGTCCAGTTAAATACTTAAGTTAAGTCATTTAGAAATATGTATTATTAAACAAATATCCTATGAGTAAAGTGTTAGCTATTTTAGGGTAATTAAGCAATCATGACATTGATTGGATGATTGCTAATGGTAGTAAGAAAAAAATTACTACTAACACTATATTAATCCATGAAGGTCAACCAATTGATGGTCTTTATATTGCACTATATGGCACAATGAAAGTTTATGTAGCTGGTGTTGGAAATCAAGAAATAGGTATTATTACTTCTGGTGAAATTTGGGGAGAGATGTCTTTTGTAGATGGTCGATTACCATCTGCTACTTTAAAGGCGATAGAAAATACTTTAATTCTGTCTATCTCTAAACAAAAATTAAATGAAAAATTAGAGCAAGATGTATTATTTTATCTCAGATTTTATCGAGCAATTACTAAGTTTTTATCGACTCGATTACGCGGTACTGTAACCCGCTTTAGTGAACATCAAGATTTACTTGATCAAGATAATTATGGGAATAATAATACTGAAACATTAGCAGACAATAGTGCCGTAGCTAAGTCTAGATTTGAAGCATTAATGGAAGTCTTAGGAGTAGTTAAAGAAGCACCTCAGCGGTCAGCACCTCAGCAATCAGCAAATTTTTTTTGAGATGCCCTCGTTTGCGGAGTATTAATGACCCTCTTTCTTCATTAGACATCTCCAATAATAAAAAATAAAATTATAGCGGTTTTCATTAACATAGAATACAGCTATTAGGTCTGTAATTATTAAACTTCAAACATACTTATATTTTGTCTGTAGTCTACCTTTGTGAAAACCGCTATAATTATCCCACTCTTATTCATTAATTCTTTCCCCCTACTTCCTACTCCCTTTTTTCTGGAAATGTATATTTAATTTGTACTTTGAAGCTAAAAATTTGAAGATGTCAGAATTTGATCAAAGTGAAAATCAACAAAAATTCGACCGGATAATCATGGGTTATTGTCTAGATATGGCCCAACAAGCTTTAGGTAAAACTGCCCCTAATCCCATGGTAGGTTGTGTGATCGCTCAAAATAGCCAAATTGTAGGAAAAGGGTTTCATCCTGGTGCAGGTCATCCTCATGCAGAAGTGCTTGCTCTCAAGGAGGCAGGTGAAAAAGCAAAAGGAGCTACTGTTTATGTGAGTTTAGAACCATGTAATCACTATGGACGTACGCCACCTTGTACGGAAGCTTTAATTGCAGCAGGTGTAGCAAAGGTTGTGGTGGGAATGATCGATCCAAATCCTTTGGTTGCAGGTAGTGGTATTGCAAAATTACGAGAAGCTGGTATTCAAGTAGTGGTCGGAGTGTTAGAAGCTGAATGTCGTCAACTAAATGAAGCTTTTATTCACCGAATACTCCACCAAAAACCCTTTGGAATTTTGAAATATGCCATGACTCTTGATGGCAAAATTGCTACTACTACAGGTCATAGTGCATGGGTGACATCACCCGCAGCGCGGAGTGAAGTACATAAGTTACGGGTTGCTTGTGATGCTGTGATTATTGGAGGCAATACGGTGCGTCGAGATAATCCACTTTTGACGAGTCGCAGCAGTAAAGTTGATAATCCTTTGCGGGTGGTTATGAGTCGCAGTCTAGATTTGCCTACAGAGGCTAATTTATGGAATGTTGATGAAGCTAATACTTTAGTGTTTACAGAAGTAGAGTCTAATCGAGAATTTCAGCAATATTTGAGGCAAAAAGGGGTTGAAGTAGTAGAAGTTTCATCATTGACTCCGGCAAAGGTGATGGCAAATCTCTACGATCGCGGATTTCTTTCCGTACTTTGGGAATGTGGGGGGACTTTGGCAGCAAGGGCGATCGCTGATGGTGCAGTGCAGAAAATATGCGCTTTTATTGCTCCTAAAATTATTGGTGGCCAAATAGCGCCTTCACCTGTAGGGGATTTAGGATTAATTAAAATGACAGAAGCTGTGGAGTTAGAGAATGTGAGTATTTGTGCTGTTGGTTGTGACTATTTATTGACAGGTTATATTATATTCGATTGAATACTAATACTTTGATGGAAGCAAGATAGGAGGAAAGAAGGGAAGGTTGAAAAGAGTTTATTCATGATAAATTATTATTCAAACATTTTGATGATTGATCTTAAAGTATTTCAACAATTAATTATTAATTATTAATTATTACCTCTCCTTGAAAAGAAAAGGATTGACTAATCATGAAAAATTTTTCTTCTCTTGGTTGATTGGATATGGCTCCGAAGATCGCCATCCCACCCTACGGGAAGCTGCGCTAACGACCGCTTATTTCTCCTGATAGAGCGACAGCTCGCGGCGCAGCCAAGGAGAGAGTTTAAACCTTAATTATTCGGTAATATCATCTCCGGATAATTAGTGCTCAAAAAAACTTCTCCTTTTCTTCCTCTTTATTCTTTATTTCCTCCTGACTCGGTCCGACTGACTCCTCCGTTGTTTATTTATAAGTATTCAACCGGACATGATATAAGTTCTCAATTTTCCGGTAATATTAGTATTATTAAGTCTTTAGTAATCAAGAAAGATATATAAGTAGATATTGAGGCAAGTTCACGGTTTAAATACGAAATAAAATAATATTATCTTTATACAAATAAAATCAACCTTAGATTTGGATATTGTAGAGAATATGCATATAATTTATGAACTAGAAAACGATGGCAGGAACTACAAAGAAATAATCTATTTTTTGATTTTTCACGACTTATTTTAAATAGCTATATCTGAATATAAATTAGAGCGGTTTTCAGGAAGATGGAATACGCAGTAAAAATTATAATTCTTGTATATATCCTCTATATAACTGTAGTCTAATCAAGCGAAAACTGCTATAAATGTATACATAATCTTTTAAATCTAATGACATATATTCCTAACTCAAAAAGTATAGATCCCAGGCCAGATAATCCAGGAACACCCATAGCACTTAACTCCAGATTTTATATCGAGCGACCACCTTGCGAAGAACGTGCATATCAAGAAATTGCTACTCCAGGTAGTTTGATTAGGATTAGAGGGCCTAGACAAATGGGAAAAACTTCTTTCCTACTACGATTGATTAACTACACTAAAACTTTAGATTACCGAATCATAACTATAGATTTTTTACAGACTGATACAGCAGTTTTTGAGAGTACAGAAAAATTTTTACGTTGGTTTTGTATTAATCTTAGTAGGCAGCTAAAATCGACTTATAATATAGATGATTATTGGGACGAAGATATAGGATATAAGGTATGTTGTACGATTTTTGTTGAAGAACTATTACATGAAGTTTATACTCCTGTAGTGTTGATTTTTAAAGAAGTTAATTGCGTCTTTAAATATACTAAAATTACCCAGGATTTTTTACCATTATTACGATTTTGGCATGAACAAGCTCGGATAGTAGAAATTTGGAAAAAACTGCGATTAGTGTTAGTTCATGCTACTGAAATATATGTTTCATTAAGTGTGAATCAATCACCGTTTAATCTTGGTTTACCCATTAAATTATCTGAATTTACACTAGAACAAGTTAAAGATTTTGCTCAACGTTATGGACTGAAGTTGCCAGAAGAACAAATACAAGAATTGATGAATTTAGTAGGGGGGCATCCCTATTTAGTACATCTGGCTTTAGATAATTTATATCATCACAATTTAACTTTTGAAGAATTATTAAGAGATGCTCCTACTCAGAGAGGAATTTATAGTGATTATTTACGCAGTTTATGGATAGTATTACAAAAGCAACCAACACTGGCAGCTACATTTACACAGCTAATTACAGAACCAACAAATATTCAATTGGAACCGATGATTACTTATCAACTAGAAAATTTAGGATTAGTCAAAATAGATGGAAATATTTGTGTTCCTTGCTGTAAGTTATATTCTCTCTATTTTCAAGGGCAAAAATTAGGGCAGACAAGTGATCGAACTGTGGCAGAAAAAACCAAAAATCAAGATTATCAAAATCCACAAGTTTTTACAAATATTAATTCTGTTAAAATGAGTAACCATGATTTTTTTAACTTCTACACTAAGATTGAATGGAATAATATAGTTGCTGAAAACTATCCGATTGCTTTGATATTAGGTGAAATAGATAATTATCAAGTTTATAAAAATCAATATGGAACTAAATTTAGTCATAATTGTTTACAAGTTATATCAAAAAAAATATCTCTGATTTTACAGGATATTCACAATGTACATTTCAACAAGGAAAATGAACAATTTATAATGATTTTGCCGAAAATAGATGGTAGAAAAGCAATAGAAATTGCTGAAATAATTATCCGAGAAATTAAAGAATTGACATTATCTCCTGACAGAGATATGTGGACTAATTTTCCTAACTCTATAGTAACTATGAGTATGGGAATTGCTTGTACAATTCCCAGCGAAAATGAACATAGTAGTCTGTTTTTAGCAGCAGAAGAAGCCTTATTTGAATCTCAAGAACAAGGAGATTGTGTTACTTTAAGTTCATTTTTAAATTATCAAGATTCTTGAGTATCAAAAGATCGACAGTTTATTTATGTCAATTTATAGATACCAGCCTTCTAAGCAATAATCCTTTTTACATTTTAAATATCAATATTAGGTGTTGGGTGTTGGGTTTTAGGTTTTAGGTTTTAGGTTTTAGGTACTTAGTGTTATACCAATTTTATCTTAGGTGGCACAGAATTATGAAATTTATTAACTTGCCTATCTCTATCTACAGTCAACTCTGATTCAAATATTATTCTATGCAACTTAGAAATGAATTTGGAATCAAACAGGAAAGATTTTCTTGTACTGTAGTTGATCTGACTCAAATCAGCATTCTAAAATTTTACCTAGCCTCAATAATATCAAATTATGAAATGTTTTTTTACCTTGAATAACTTAGAATTAAAGTCGAGAAAATTTTAACATCTTTAACTAATCAAGTTGTTGGTTTATCATTTTCTTTGTGGGTTTAATACCCCACCGTCTACACGGTGTTCAAAATTACTTGGGGTTAGAATCCCCATGTAATTTTCCTCCTGTCTCCTGTCTCCTGTCTCCTGTCTCCTTCTTCAATAACTGAGTGGTCTGAGATTTTACAAGCTTTATATCTTCCATAACTTTATGAAATTAGTATTAGTTAGGAAAACTCAATTTAAAATTTTGCTGTAATCACCGATAAAGAATTTATGATTTACAGAATTTAAGTGATTTGATCGAAGAATTGTTAAAAGTACAATTGAGAGGATGTTTTAAAAATGAGGGGATATTGTCAGAAAGCTCACAAAGTTGATACTGAGATTTGTAGATAACAACACCTTAAAATCTAGCAAAACTTTTGAGATTTGGTTTATTTATTTTGGCTTGAGGAAGGATATTCGCAGCAACTATCCGACAAAAAGGCTGAATACTTGATTCAATCAAACATCTCAAATAAAAATGGTATACTAAGAAATTATTCAAAAAATAATTGCGACTATAATAATGCACAAATCTAGAAAAAATTATCAAAAATTCTGGCAAGTAATTTGGAGTTTATGTTTAATTACAATTATTTTGCTTCGGGCTAATAATGCAATAGCAGGAACACTGAGTTCCAGAATTGATGATTTTCCTAACTGGGAAAATAAACCATCAATTAGCACTGCTAAAGAAGACTTAATTTATCCAGATTGGATGGCAGGAAATTGGAATGTTAAAAGCACTTTAATAGATATGGTTGCACCATTAGCTCCAGAAATTGTTACGCCAGGCTTTGAAAATAATCGTAAATATTTGCATCAATCAGTAAATTTTCAAGTTAGATTTATTAAGTTCGAGCCAAACTTGAATATCGAAGAAATATCCCAACAAAAATTAATTAATCTGCCCATATATTGGTCTAATCAAAAATTAGATTTACCTCCAAAAGCAGTTATTGCAGATCGAGAATTTAACGGATTAAATATTGGCAAAGCACTTTTGGGTGATGATGCAATTTTATCTGTAAAAATTGACCAAAATAATCCTAATCGTCAGACAACTATTTTGCGAGATAATCTAGAGTTAGTTTCAGTTATTACTGGTAGGGCAAGGGAACAATTAAACTCAGATAATTTTATTACCTGCGAAATAACTCAGCAACTATTTCAGGGTGAGACTATGATTTACTTAAATGAGGTAGAAACAACTACAGATTATCATTATATTATCGATGAAAATCAAGGAGAAATAATTGAAGCAAATCAGATAACTGCTATTTATTTATCACCTCAAGACCCTGATTATTTTGTGGCAGGTAATCATCCCGTAGCCTTGTATCGTTATCAGTTAGAATTATTGCCTTTGCTAGAAGAATAATATCATGTCCCCTTGAATACTTATAAATAATGGAGTAGGGAGTAGGGAGTAGAGAATAATAGGAATATTTACCCTGTGTAAAAAGATAGGTTTTTTCATCACTAATTATCCAGACTTAATATAATTCAGAATTTAGGAATCAAAAGATTTGAAGGAATTTTTTACTGCTTTTTATAGAAGTTTAAGTTTTGTTAGACCATAGTAGAGACTTTCCATAAAGGGTCTCTACAAAAATAGAAGTTTAAGTTTTGTTAGACCATAGTAGAGACTTTCCATAAAGGGTCTCTACAAAAATTGCAGTTCTTAGTCTGTGTTCCATTTTGATAAAAACCACTATAATTTTGCGCGATCGCCTCTTTGGGTTGAGGTGAGGAATTTTGATTGGCGATCGCTCTAAGAACAAAATCAAAATATAGATCGAGCATTATTGAGGGCTTGCTGATTAATTCTCAAAGCATTTACAGATAAGAGCTTCAGCCTTTTTATACTGAAAAAAAGTGCAACTTTTTAAGCTTGAGCTGCCAAAAAGTTAGGATTTTGGGCAGACAAGGATAGAAAAATCAAGGGACAATTATTCCGACTACCTCCTCTATAATTCCCATTTATTCTGACTCGGTCCTCCTGACTTCCCCTCCACCGGAGGGGTTAGGGGTGGGTTGACTCCTACCCATAGCAAAAGACTTTATTCAGCAAACCCTATTTAGGCATTTCTGGAATATTTGATCTTGAAGAGAATTTTTTTTACTCTATAAAAAAGAAATTTGTCAATGGCTATAATTGCTTAAGCACCGATACTTGTTCAAAATTTGTTTTTTTGAGATTTATTCATCCGTGGAGAAAGTATAAATTTTTGCACCCTATATTGACGAAAAATAGAAGGTTGTAGCTTTTTCTAGACAAAACTTTTTATTTTTAAACAGAAGACTGACACAATATACTATGTATCTATATGATACCAAATCGCTGAAATAACGCAAGTCCGTGAAATATTTTGTAATAATTAGCTAAAACAAGAGATTTTTTTGATAAGCAGAAAAAATTATAAGAGTTAATTTTATTGTTTAAATTTATATTTTGGCGTTATGGCGGGAAACTGTTTTTTGATTTTAGTAATGGAATGCTAATCTTACTTTTGACTTTTGACTTTTAATTTCCGTGAAATGGTAGAAGAGGGCAATCGCGACTCCTGCAGGAAAGTGAAGATTTGAGAGTTATTTTGAGTTGTCATAAATTAGAGATTTTTTCAGGAAATAAGGGAAGCAAATGGAAAATATCTCTAACAAAATGCGCCGACAAAGAAAGATTTTTGGCAACTGGTCTAAATCTCAATTAACTCATAAAAAAAAGAGATGTTTAATAATAAATTTGCGATCGCCACTGTCACAAAACCAGATTAGAAAACCACATACATAATAGAGAGGTGAAATTAAGTCTTGAATTAGGACAAATACTCTCTAATAAATACATTTATTCTTGAGTAATTAAATTAGTTTTGTTTATTGGTCAGCTCTCTCAAGATTTTGGGAGAGTATTTTATCCAGAATTTGAGTAATTTTGGAATTGATTTAGAAATTACTTTCTTTGGCTTCTGATGATCGAGTCTGCTAGATGTCTAATCAGAAAAACAGTCTCTTGCAGGTTGGGTTGAGAGACCTGAGATTGCTTCTCAAAGGTTAACCCAACAAAAAATATATTTGTTGGGCTGAACTTAATTTGCCTACCTACAATATCCTGGCTAAATTATCAGAACATGACAGCAGACTTTTTTCAGATTTTACTTATTACACAATTAATCTAATTGTAGAAGATTTACCAATTTAGAAGATTCTTGTCTTGAATCAGACTTTTTTGCTTTGCTGTTAGTTGGTAAGACTCCAGAGTTTGATGAACAGACAGAAATTATTTAATCCTTAATTACAGAAGAAAAATACTTTTGATAAAGCACTTATTAAAGGATTACTAATATTAAGAGCGATCGCCTCCTCAAAATATAAGGCCATTGTAGGAAGCGATCACCTAACTTATTAAAACAACTAACGTTTCTCTAACCAACTCAATAAATCTTCCAGACTTTTGAAGTCTAAAAAATCTTCTCCTAAACTTTCTAAATTTTCAATGGATAAATCTTCCACTTGACTACTTATAGTTACTGAAATTTCTCCAAAACACTTTTTCAGTTGACGCATGATTAAGACTATTGTTTGATTAAGTCGTCCTTGTTCTACCGCATAAATTATTCGCCCTCTTTAATCTTGCAAGGTTATTCCCCGACGGTCAACTATATCTAGTTCTTCTGCCGTCATATTAATTTTATTGGCAATATTTAAAGCCATTTCTATCTCTGATACTTCTCCCAAATTTTCTGGTATTTCATGCAAAGTAGCTGCCTCTTTCAAAAAATAAATCAACTTATCAGTCAAACTATTCAACTCTGACAAAGTTCTCTTAAACTTTGGTAATTCTACAAAAATTAACCGCAATTCTCGCTCCAGGCATTCAAACTTTTTGATTTCCTCTTGAAACACAAATTTATTAATCACACCCTCAGTATTATTAAACAGAATAAAATCAGTAATAGTCACCGCAATTGCTGGATTTAATAGAGGATAATCTTCTCCTTTTTCTAATTGATTGGCATAAGCTTTAGCTAGGTTATAAGCTACCCGTTTGCTAAAAGCAGTCATTCGCGCCACTTACATTTCAATTACTACCAGAGAGCCATCTCTTAAAACTGCTTTTATATCTAAATAAGTCTCCTTTAATGATATTATCTGACCGGGATTATAAGGATTGACAATTGTCAAAGATTCAATTACTTTCTCTCCTTCATAAATAATCGCATTCAGAAAGCTAATTAAAATCTCTTTGCTTTGTTCCGATCCAAATATTTTTTTAAAGGCATAATCGACTTTTGGGTTAATAAATCTCATAATACTTTTGATACAGTTAATCTCAGAAGTTATGAAAAATATTGTAGCTATAGAAGGCAAAGATTAGTATAATATAGAAATTTTAACAAAAAATCAGTTCAAAATAGCATCAAAAGCTTATACAGTAAAGGTTTTACATCTAATCAGGATGTTTGTTGATATATCTAGGTTTGAGCCATTTTTAGCCTGTTCATATATTACCGAGAAATTGTGGTCTGAAGCCTCCTCTTTTAAGGGAATAAAAAAGAGAATATTCTATATTTCAAGCCTCCTTATTGCAGAGGTACTGATAACTAATAACTGATAACTGAAATTACCCTTGCCCCTATTGGGTTTGAAGCCATTTTCACTGCATACAAATATCAAAGTACCGTTAGAGTCCTGGCTGAGTTTTGTGAAGATTCGATGAAGACAAGCCTTTCTGATTTCTGGAAATCTACTATAAGTTTTACTTATGATTATAAAGTATCTCCGTTGTTATAAGGTTTTTTTTCTTCATATCAAATTGAGCATTTAACAAAAATCTAAGAGACTGTTTGTAAAAAAAAGCTATGTAAAAAAAAGCTAAAGATGGTCATGAAGAGGTATTTAAGGTAGGAAAATAAAAAAATCAATGATGAGTGTCAAAGTGGCGTTGCACAGTGACGAATGATTATGAGAATTGAGGAACTTGACGATGTTTCAAACAATAGATCAGCAGGTGAATTGATCTGTAAAACATAATCAATGGACTTGGAATAACACAAAGTTTTACGATGTAACCTAGCGTGCGTAGTGTCAATGACGGCAGTTTTCTCCTTCTACTCTGGTCATCGCTGCGGGTGCTTACTAGGTGAAGCGTGCTCCGCACCGAACTTCGCGAACGCAATCGTCGATTAAACAGGGATCAACCTGATATCCATCTGTAATCTCAAGAAAACCGGCCCAGGCGTGAATCATCTGCCACAATATAGTGAAGGTAACTAACGAGCGAGCGCCCCCGTACAAACTTCAGAATTCCTGGCATTTTGCTGTTGACTACTCTCCAGACCCAAATTTGGTTTTTTTTGAGCCAATAAAAGTTTGTAGTTCATCTAGCGTGAGCTGTTTGAGGTATTTCATAGTTACTATCGGGAATCTGTGCTTGGTGCAAGTCGTACCCAGTTGAGCACTGTGTTATGGGAAATACCAGTCACTCTCTCAATGGCTCCCAATCCCATGGCAAATAGGGACATTTTCACACAAAGCTCTTTAAGATCAGAACTATAACCCGCAGGACAGGGGCTTTCTCGCGCATTGACGGCCACAGTTAGGGCACAGATAACTCTGTTTGCCCTGACGATGACCATTTTTCACTACTTTATGACTTTGACAATCAGGACAGTCCATCTGTCTAGAAAATTCTAGAATATCATTCTCTATTGTGCAACACCCAAATTTTTTATTTTTATCAAAATATAGCACTACACATTAAGGTGTTTGACATAAATAAAAGCTGAAACCCTTTTGTATTCGCCTGTTGCCTATTGCCTGTTGCCTGTTGCCTTGCGCGTAGCGCTATAATTGGGTCGTACCACCCCGCTTTGGCGAAATATTTTTGGAGGGTTGCTCATCTATCCCCATGACAAAAATAATTTCTGTAGGTCGCCCTACCCACAGCGACTTTATCTGACTTCTAACTTCTGGCTTCTGACTTCGTTAAGATGGTCTCTAATTTGGTATATTTATTATTTAGTTATACTCAACTTTGGGAGCAGTTATTGTAGTGGTGAAAACAGGATTTTTAGTATTGGTATTAATATTGGCTGTCGTAGGTATTTTACCAATTCATATTGATTTAGCTCAAGCACAGGAAAATACTGTAAACTATACTCTTACAGATTTAAACTATCGAGATTTTTCTAATAAAGATTTGCAAGGTACTTCCTTTGCTGGTGCAGAAATGCGGGGTGCAAATTTTCAAGGGGCAAATATGCAACGAACAATTATTACTAAGGGAGACTTTTTTCGGGCAAACTTAAGTGAAACAGATTTTACTGATACTTTTGCAGATCGAGTCACTTTCGATCAAACTGACTTAACTAATGCTATTTTTACAGATGCTATGTTGAGTAGTAGCACCTTCAGTAATGCAGTGGTGACAGGGGCAGATTTTTCTCGAGCAATAGTAGACCGCTATCAGGTAAAATTAATGTGTAAAAATGCTTCAGGAATTAATCCTATTACAGGAGTAGCTACCCGCGATAGTTTGGGGTGTCCTCCTAAACTCTAATTTTGATAAATTGAGGTTCTTTTTTCATCAACATAACAAATATAGCAGAAGGAAGAAAGAAGAAGTTTGATTATTGATATTCCCAAGTTTGTAGCTATTTCATAAGTCAAATACAGTAATAGTGACTGCTATATATCCAGCATGAAACTGTTGAAGAAAAATAACCAATTCACTTACTAAAGTGCTTATACCATGTCCGGATGATTAAGTATAATAAAAATGTTCTGTTGAAGCGATCTTGAAGGAATATCCCAAATTTCTGCTCTGTTTCCAGTATTCTCACTTGAATTTACACCTACGACCTACCACCTAATATCATGTTCGGTTGAATACTTATAATATCTGTGGACCAAAGGCAGAAGGCAGAGGGCAGCTATGCTGAAGGGAAAGAGCAAGGTTAGAAGGCAGAAGGTTTATTATAACTGATTATCCGAACATGATATAAGAACTTTATTATAACTAATTAAACGGACATGATATTACGGATACTCAAGAGACCATCCCTGTGAACTGAAGCAACTTATATTTTCTCTGATGTTCAGTGGCGATGGGAATTTAATTAGATGTCTTATTTTTCTTTTAATCCTTATTCCTGATTTCTTTTTTTCTATCTATACTTTTCTGCCAATCAATAAATAAGTTTTCATTTCACCCTTACCTTTAACTACTATGGAACCGCGTTCCTTAAAAATATACTGATTATGTAAGAGATCGTAAGTTTTTGTCGAAACTTGAATCGTACCGGGAATTCCATGAGATTCCATGCGACTGGCAGTATTCACTGCATCACCCCAGAGGTCGTAAATATACTTTTTCGTGCCAATGACCCCAGCAACAACAGGTCCGGTGTTAATGCCAATGCGGATACAGAGTTCAAAATTATGCTGTAAATTAAATTTGCTGATTTCTTGTTGCATATCAAGAGCCATTTCTGCAGCAGCTTTGGCATGGTCTGCTCGTGGAGTAGGTAGACCACTAGCAACCATGTAAGCATCTCCGATAGTTTTAATTTTTTCTAACCCGTGGCGATCGCTCAACTTATCAAATTCTGAAAAAATTTTATTGAGCAATATTACCAAATCTTCCGGTAGAATTTTTTCTGAGAGTTGAGTAAAACCAACAAGATCAGCTGAATTAATCCTGATGAAAAATCTTAATCCAGAAAGCAATTTGAGAAATTTTTTCGATTCTCAAGATTTACCTTTAGAAAAGCAAAATATTTTTCCAGGAGAAGTATTCAGTCATCCTGTTAATTTTGACACAGGTATTCGACATTTATTACCACGATATGATGAAATGTTGGATGTCATAGTGCGTTGTGTGCAAAAAAATAGCGATCGCATTTTGGAACTTGGTTGTGGTACTGGGGAACTAAGTTTAAAGCTATTACATAAATATCCTAACGCACAGATAGTAGCGGTGGATTATTCTCCACGGATGCTAGAATTTGCCCAAACTTAAGATTGATGCTGCTGGGTATACAGATAGATGGACTGAAATAGAAATGGATTTTGGTGAGTGGGCAAATAACGCTGATTTATCATCCCCTATTGGTGATGGTTTTAATGCTTGTGTATCATCTCTCGCTATTCATCATCTGAGCGATAGTATGAAATTAAAATTATTTCAAAAGATTAGAAAAAGCTTAAATTATGGAGGTTGTTTTTGGAATGCCGATCCTGTTTTGCCTGCAACTACAGAATTAGCAGAGGTGTTTAAACATATACAGCAGGAGTGGGCAATAAGTCAAGGAACTACTTTAACAGAAGTTCATGCCAAAATGGGTACTAGCAATTCTTATGGTTATTCTAATCAAGACCAATTAGCTAGTTTGTCTGCCCATTTGGAGATGTTAACAACAGCTAATTTTATACCTGTAGCTGTTCCTTGGAAATATTATAAATTTGCAGTATTTGGTGGTTTTGTTTAGAATGATTTCTGTGTTTAATATAATATCCGTTTAATAGTGATATGGAAAAAATATATTAAATGCTGAATGGTTACATAAAAGTAGGAATTTTCAGCAATGATTTGAATTATTGAAAGTTATATTGAAGAAGGCTTTAGGCTTTAGGTGAAAACAGCTTACCCTGCTACTTAAAACCTAACACCTTTAGAGTTTAACAAGGATAAATACTGACAATTATCAAGTAAAATACCTCTGTTTTTTTATAGAATTGCCAACTTATCAGTTGCCTTAATTAGAGCATTTATAATTCCTGGTTCAGAAACTGAATGTCCTGCATCTGGCACTACGATAAATTCAGCTTCCGGCCAAGCTTGATGTAACTCCCAAGCTGATACCATCGGACAAACAATATCATATCTTCCTTGTACGATTACTCCTGGGATATGCCGAATTTTATAGACATTTTTTAATAACTGTTCTTCATGTTCAAAAAAACATTTGTTAATAAAATAATGACATTCTATTCTAGCAAAAGCTAAAGCAAAATAACTATCCCCAAACTGTTGTGATACGTTTGAATTTGGAATTAATTTACTGGTACTTCCTTCCCAAATTGACCAAGCGCGTGCTGCTTCTAATTGAACTTTTTCATCAGTACTGGTTAATCTTTGGTAATAAGCCTTAACTAAATCACCTCTTTCTTCTATAGGAATAGGTTTTAAATATTCCTCCCAAGCATCAGGAAAAATATTACTTGCACCCTCTTGATAAAACCAAGAAATTTCTTTCGGGCGCACCATAAAAATACCTCGTAAAATTAAGCCTATGCAATTTTCTGGATGAGTTTGACTATAAGCTAATGCTAGAGTACTTCCCCAACTACCTCCAAACACCACCCATTTTTCAATACTGAGATGAACTCGTAGTTTTTCTATATCACTGACTAAATCCCAGGTAGTATTTTGAGATAGTTCAGCATGGGGAGTACTACGGCCACAACCTCGTTGGTCAAATAGTATAATTCGCCATTTTTTGGGGTCAAAATATTGACGATAAAGAGGTATCATTCCACCACCTGGTCCACCATGTAAAAAGACTACTGGTTTACCTTGGGGGTTGCCACATTCTTCATAATAAATAGTGTGAATATCGGAAACTTTGAGATTGCCTCTTTGATAGGGTTGAATGGGTGGATAAAGTTCTCGCATGGTTATATTTCAAGATTTATATTAATATTTTAGAGAAAATTTAGGCTAAATAATATTTATTTCAACTGTTAATTATTAATTAAAATAACTTTTAGTATAAAAAAAGTAACATACTATTATGAATAGTCCTAATGTAAGCATTTCCTACGGAATGCTGCGCAAACAGCTATTAGCAGTCAGCTATCAGCAAAAAGACTTTCTCTTTAAGAACAGTGTTTAAATTAACAACTAACTTTAAGGTCAAGGGAACTAACTTTTGTGGGGATACAATTAATAAAGCTTTGATCGTAAACTAAAAGCAATAACTGATAGCTGATAGCTGACGGCTGAATGCATACGTCCTAATAAATTAAAGATTTTTGAAACAACCCTAGATTCACATTAGGAAAACCAAAAAATTAAGAATTTATAACTCAAAAACAAAGTCAGGACTTACACATAAAGTAGGAAAAACTGGGATTTGAGGTTGCTGCCCTGTGGGTAACAATGATGAAAATATATTATACTGCGTAAGTCCTAAAAGTGTTATCGCCTACAGCGTCGTGAGTAGATGTATCCTCTGCCTTAGAGCTGCGATCGCACTTCTGCCATTATTCAAAGAATAGCATACGATACTTATATTTTTATTTTTCAAGGAGTGATACCCATCACTTACTTATATATTTCATGATGTCATTATTAGAAATATCCAATAATAAATAAAAAATAAAATTAATTTTCATAAATAAATTATTAATTATTTCCGCATACTCCCTACTCCTTACTACCTATTTTCTAGAGATATTTATTAATACTAAGTAATATCTTTCCTGTTTAACCTATAGGCAAAATTGATGTATAGTCAACTAGCTGGACATATATTCCTGAATTCTCGGATTTCAGGAATTAGTCTACACATACCTATACAACTATTAATCTATATAAAATCTATTGAGGATGCAATTCTATTTATTTAATTTAACTTATAATAGACTCAGTTTGTGAAACTTTCCCTACAAATATCCAAGTTAAACGTAAAGCTAAAAAAACTATTAACTTACAATAGGCCATTATGATAATGCTCAAAAATGACTCTCACACTTTATCTTCCCTCAAACGTCAAGTGGTGTTTGACGAAGACCCAGAACAGCGAATAGCAGCATTGGAAAAGCTAGCCATAGAATGGAAAAATCACCCGGATACTGTAGCTATTCTTAAACAATTAGCTATATCCGATGGATGTCCAGATGTGCGGAGAGCTGCAACAGAATATCTTGTCCAAGGCAGGCAAAACGATCCTAATATTTTACCTTTTCTTAAACAATTTGTAGTATCTAACAATGAATATTGGTGGGTACAAGAAGCCATACTTACCCAATTAACTACAGGTTGGCATGACGATCCAAATACGATCGCTTTCCTGAAACAACTGATTTTGGCAGATCAATATCGTTCCTCAAATGTACGTTATGCAGCATTAAAACAGTTAGCCCAAAACTGGCAAAATGAGCCAGATACCCTAGCATTTTTGAAACAACGAGCTGTATCCGATGTTGATGAAGCTTTGCGGGAAACAGCAGTAGAACTTTTAGCTGAAGGTTGGCAAGATATAGATACTCTCACCTGGCTAAGACAAAGAGCAGAATCAGATAAACATTGGGGAGTACGTTTAACCATCATAGAAAAATTAAATCAAGATGGGAAGTACGACCGCAAGACTTTAGCTTGGCTCAAAGGAATGGCAATGTCTGATCCAAGCCCTTATGTGGCTTCAGAAGCAGTATTCAAGTTAGCCAAACTGGCAAAAGATGACATCGATACTGGAACTATTCTGAAACAATTGGCTTTGTCTGCTCAAGCTTCAGAGGTAAGACGAGCTGCGATGAGTCAACTAGCAGAAAATTTGGGAAGCGATCCAGATACGCTATTAACCCTCAAACAACTGGCAGAATTTGACCAGTGTTCTCATGTGCGACTGGCAGCAGTGGAACAGTTAGTAACAGATTGGAAGAAAAATTCTGATACAGTAGCTATTATGAAAAAGTTGGCTATATCAGACACAGCTTCAGAAGTACGAAAAGCAGCAATGGGCTATTTGATCGAAAACTGGCAAAAAGACTCTGATACAGTAGCTATTCTGAAACAGGTTGTGCAGTCAGATGAATGTTGGCGGATGCGAGAACTGGCAGTGGTACAGTTGGGTGCATTTTGGCAACATGACCCAGATGTGTTGACTTTTCTCAAACAGCAGGCTGAGTCTCCTGAGTGCTGGGTAGTGGGAGAGATAGCAGTAGCACAATTAACTGTTGGGTGGAAAGATGACCCTAGTGTTTTAGCTCTCCTGAAAAAATTGGCTCTGTCTAACTCTGATGCACGAGTGGCTGCAATACGAGAATTATCTATCGGTTGGAAAGATGACCCTGATACTTTGAGTATTCTCAAACAAGTCGTTTTCCAAGATGATTGTTGGCACGCTAGGAAGTTAGCAGTTGAACAACTAGCTACTGCTTGGCATGACGATCCTGAGACTTTTGAAGTAGTCAAAAAAGTTGCTTTGTCTGACGATCGCCACGATGTACAAATTGCAGCAATGGAGATGTTGGTCACAGGTTGGAAAGATCACCCAGAGGCGATCGCTACAATTAAACAAGCAGCATTATCCGATAAATTTTCAGAAGTACGCATAGCAGCAATGGAATTGTTAGCTACTACTTGGAAAAATGACGGTGATACTTTGGCAACTCTGCAACAAATTGCTGTATCTGACGGATGTTCAGATGTGCGAGTAGCAGCAGTCGTTAAACTAGGCAATGATGGTAAGGACGATCCTAATATCTTAGCTTGGCTCAAACAACAAGCAGTTGACGATCCGTGTTCTTATGTGCAACAGGCAACAATGGAACAGTTAGCTACAGATTGGAAAGACGATCCCGACACTCTAAATATTATCAAACAACTGGTTGTGTCTGGCAATTGTTCACAGCTACAACAGTCAGCAGTACTACAATTAGCTACTACTTGGAAGGATGACCCTGAGACCATGTCTGCTCTCAAAAAGCTGGCTGTATCAGCTCAATGTCCAGATTTACAACAGCTAGCAATGCAACAATTAGCTCTTGGTTGGAAAGATGACCCTGATACTTTTACTATTCTCAAACAAAGGGTAGAGTCTACAGATGAACGAGAAGTACGACAAGCAGCAATGCAGCAATTAGCTCTCGGTTGGAAGCATAACCCTGAGACATTAGCGTTATTTAAAAAATTAGCTATTTCTGACGAGGATGTGTGCGTCCGGCAAACAGCAGTGGTTGAGTTAGGTATTTGTTGGCAATATGACCCTGAGGTAATAGAAATTATCAAACAAGTAGCTATGAGCGATCGTAGTTTTTATGTGCGACAAACTGCTTTAGAATTATTTGCTATGCTGGGAAAAAACGATCCTTTTGCGGTTATTATGCTCAAAAAACTAGCTGAGTCTGATGAGAATTTTTATGTACGACGTTCAGCAATACAGCAGTTAGCTTTAGGTTGGCATGATGAACCAGGAATGTTTGAATTTTTCTGCACTCGCACATACTCCGATCCATTTGTACGCCAGGAGGAGTGGGAAGATAACCCGCGCCAAACTGCTTTAGAGGCAATTCTCGAACAATATCAAGAGAATACTCAGATTCTCCAGATATTGAGCGATCGAGCCGAAAATGACTCAGATGAGCAAGTGCAAAAGTTTGCCCTGAAAACTTTAAAAGGATTTTAGCGGACATAGGCTATATCTGCAACAAGTTTCAAGCAGTATAATATCATGTTCGGTTGAATACTTATAATATCTGTGGACCAAAGGCAGAAGGCAGAGGGCAGCTATGCTGAAGGGAAAGAGCAAGGTTAGAAGGCAGAAGGTTTATTATAACTGATTATCCGCAATTCGTAGCTCCCCCGGAGGGGAACATGATATAAGTAAGGTGTGTGACGATAATAGACTCATAGTTGAGCCATCACGCACCTTTAATATCATGTCCGTTGGTATCGTTTGTGTAAAATCAAGGGTGAATATCTACAGGAAATTTACGTTTTTTCCAGCTTTTAAGCCTTTTTTCCAGCTTTTAAGCCTTCTTCCCTCTTCCTTACCTTCACGCTTACAATACCGATGCTACCGGACATGATATAATATTAAGTTTTGGGGCGTTGCTGAATAAATTTATGATTAGGAGAAAGATAAATTATATAGAATCTGGTTATACAGTATATGTTTATAATTCTATCCACACTTTCTCCACCTCCCCACACTCCCCACCCCCAATATTTAAATCGTTAAGTTGCCAGTGGTGACTGAATTCAATTTTTCTGTATTGCTTTCTAAAAGAAATTCACCGATACCGATAATACCATTGAGGGGGGTTCGTAGTTCGTGAGAAGTGTTGGCTAAAAATTCGTCTTTGAGGCGATCGAGTTGCTTGAGTTGTTCGTTGTTTGCTTCTAGAGATTTAAAGGAATTTTTCAGTTGGTTTGCCATACAATTAAAAGAGTGAGTCAGTTCTCCCACTTCATCGTTACGGTTAATGTGGAGTTGAGTTTCCCATTTACCTTGAGTAATTTTTTTGGCAGCACAATTAAGTTTGAGTATAGGTGCGGTAACTAAACGTACTGTCATAATTACTACTACACTTTGCAGCTTTTTAATACGCTGACCTTCTTTATTTACGAGATAATCGACACGATTGGGAAAATCTTCAAATACTTTTATATTTAGAGTACCATCTATATTTCGTCTGCCTTGAGCATATTCTCCATTTTCATAGTCACCTGCAAAATAAATAGCAGAAACAAATTTATACAATTGAATTTGTTTAATGAAATGAAAGGCTAAAGTATCAATATTGGTGGTATTTAGTTGTTCGAGTTGAATAGCATTGATATTACTTTGAACAATAATATGAGGGTATTCTAGACAATGATTTAGGTGGTCTTCAACACGGTTTGTAACTTCATGTTCCCATTGACTTGCTAATCGATTAACTGCTTTTTCTCCATTTCTAAAAGAAAGATAACCAATTAATGCAAATGTTGTTAATATTTGTCAAACAAAAGGTACAATAAAAACGTTGCGCAGGGAATTTTTTCTAGTATTCTCGATCGAGAAATATTGATTTATAGATGCCATAGTCTTTAAAATAGAGGGAATAGGTAATAGGGAATAGGGATAAATAATTGATAATTTATGGATAATAATTGATTTTATTTTGATTTTTTGGAGATGTCTATTAGACTCAATTTTATCTACATACAGCAGTTTCCGAAGTTATCAAAATAATGTGGGTCTAAAACCCCGCCTTTTAAGGCGCAATATTTTTGGATAGTTGGTCACGCATCCCCTACTTCCCCTCCTGGCTCCCCTCCTGGGAGGAGCGGGGGTGGGTTGGGTTAGGGGTGGGTTAACTTCTGACTTCTGACTTCGTTAAGAGGTACATATATTGATTTTTAGGGAGTAGGAAAGATGGGAATTAGGGTAGTGAACAAGCACAAAATATTGACCCCGTCAGTTGTACCACATTAGTTTAAAATATGCTGTATTTTTAGATTATAGCAATTCCCAAAAAGCATGAGCTACAAAATTATAGGTTTTGGGGAATATAAAAAGTAAAAAGTGCAGTAAAAGACTACTTTACCGAATAATTAATAATGAATAATTAGGGTTTGCTGAGAAAGTCTTATGAGTGAAGGAAGGAGTCAGGAGTCAGGAGAAATGGGAATTATAGAGTAGGTAGTCGGAAAAGTTGTCCCTCAATTTTTCTGCCATAATCATCCCAAAATACTAGCTTTATGCAGCTCTTGCCACTGAAAAGCTGGCACTTTTTTCGACAAAAAAATGCTACAACCAATATCAGTCAATGCTTTGAGAATTAATCAGCAAGCCCTAATTAAAAATTAATAAACGAAGGTAGCGGGAGTTGAACACAGAGGGCAGAAGGAAAAATTTTCCTTTGAGTCAATCCTCTCCTTTCAAAGAAGAGGTAGTTGTTGATTAGGGTTTGCGTATGGAAAGTCTTTTTGCGAGGGTAGACAGTAGGCAGTAGTTAGGAGGTAGAATAAATGGGAATTACAGAGTCAGTGGCCCAAACAATAGTAAGAGTGATTTTTCGGCTTTTGCTACCCGAAAAATACTCACTTTTCAAGCAAGTCGGCCTCCGAAATTTATTGATATATAAAAAGCGCCAAAGAAACCAGAAAAATATATTAGAAACCTGGTACATTATTAGTAATTTATCTTCATCGGAGTAATTAGACATTTGTTTATCTTACCATATATTGTTATCTCCCCCGATTTTTTCACTCTCGCGAAGTTCAAAAAGATATCCTCGTTGTTCGACTACCAAATCATCTACGTACCAAGGTGCTAATAATTTCCCCCCTAACCAAGGAACTATGGATGAGCAAGCAAAAAATTTCCAAGGTGAGTCGGCAGGGCAATTGCATTTGGAGTCAACAATTGTCACGCTACTAATATTCATCACAGGTAGAATAATCTCTCTGACTCTTGCTTGCGATCGCGGATCAATACAAACTACCTTACCACCAAACCAAAATGTAACCCAAAGATAACCTGCACGATCTACAGCTAATCCATCAGGTACTCCTTCATGCTCCTGGGAAACGATAAATTGGCGATCGTGGTAAAACTCAGAACAATCACCATTAACAACGAAAACGTGAATCGACCGTTCCAAGCTATCTACAACGTAGAGCGATCGCCCATCTGGGGATAATCCCATACCATTAGCATAGCTTAGTCCCGCAAACATTTCCTGGATTTGTCCTTGGGGATTGCACTTTAGCAGTTTTCCTTTGTCCTTAATACCTGTGGTATCCTCATTAATGGTGTTAAACCAGATGTTTCCTGTTGTGTCGATAATTACATCATTACTAACTAACTTTTTACCCTGATAGGTTTCGATTATTGGTGTTATTTTCTGGGTATGGAGATTAAATTGCACTAGCCCCAACTCTCCAGACAACACCAACGTACCTTTTGTCAATACTGCGACACCGTAACACAAACCAGGTAAGGGAAATCTCTGCACCTGGCAGGTGGTTAAGCACAATTTAATTAGCTGAGGGTTACCGTAGTCTAAGCAAAATAGTTGATTAGTTTCCCCATCGTAGCAAAGTCCCTCACCTCCTTGAAGAGGACAGTCTTGCACAACAGAAACTTGATAGGTTGGGGAGCGTCTTTCTAAGAGTAAGGCATTGCGTAGGTGTTCCCCGTAAAATTGTAGAGCAGCTCGGTTAGCACCCACAAGGTTGAGTTCTGCGAGGGGAGTAGGATGATAGTGAGTGTCTTGAATTTGTTCTCCTGGTTCACAATTAAAAGTAATCAATTGTGAGCAATCAAGAGTTTGTTGAGCAAGGTTAAAATCAAACAGTGTTGAGGCAAGACCACTTTTACGAGTGGAAATATACAGACGACAAGTGGTGATTATTTCTTCTTCTGATCGGTGTTGAGGAGCTTGGGGACAAATTCCCTGAGCTAATTTCAGGGCAGCTTTGGGTAAATTAAAATTCAGACTCTGCTGATATAGAAAGCCAAAGGTTGCACTCATGCGGGCATTTATTTCAATTAAGATCGGGGTATCTTGCCCTTGAAGCCAAAATTCTGCACTGAAAAAGCTGTTATCTAAACCACTATCTTGAATAAAATTAGTCACCCGAGCGTAAATATTTTGCTGTTGTTTACAACTAACTTGAGCAGGAAAAATATAACAATCAACTGAGCCATCTTCGGCTTCCAATGTGTCCACTAAACCGACAAAATGAACCTGTCCTTGATAGACAAAACCATCACAGGTTAAAGGTTGACCAGAAACCATCTCTTCCACTAAAAGGGGAACTTGAGATGTTGTAGCTAGAGGGTATTTTCTGCTATCAATAAATTCTTGGAACAAAACCTGATACATTTGCCACCAAGGTTGATAATTCTTGGCAAGATTGTTGCATAATTCTGGTAACTGTTCTGGTTTATTTATCTTCCCACAAAACATACCGTAACTGGAGCAAACTGGCTTCACAAATAGGGGAAACTTCAGTTTAGTTAAAATCTGCTCATCAATTGTCAATTTCCCTTCATTTTCCCATTGCACAACAGAGTAACCAGGGGCATAGGAATCAATTTTACGGGCATAAAATTTATGAAAACATTGCACCACACTTTCAAAACGAGGACCAAATAAATTAAGCTTTTCACAAACTATTGCTGCTACCAAATTGGCAATATCAAAACTATAGTAAATAGCCACAATTTGATGTGCTTGGGCATAAGCTATCGCATCTTGGCAAAAAGCTACTAAATCTACTCGATCTTTGATTTTCGGTGGGGTAGTTTGTAAACAGGAATATTCTAGGCAATGAAAACAATAATCAGAAAATTCAGCACGATAAAATAACTGTTTTTCATTCTGAGATGGACACAAAACCAAAATAGGAATTAGTTTATCGGATGGATTAATTACAGTTACTGTGGCAACTTTAAGTGTGAACTGAGAATAAATATTTTTTACCATAAACAGTATTTGGCGATCGCAATGTTCCCTGACAAACACACATCAACATCTGTACCGGAATCAGACTTGCGGTTGATATCGTCTCCCACATAAAGATACCCATTCTCTTGCTTCACAAATTCCGTGAGTAGGGGACGGGTACACAGGGAACAGAAGACAATCTCTGGCTCTGGCGATCCCGGCTCTAGGTGGGGAAAATTAACACTCCATAATGTCCCAGGATCGACGGTTTGAGTTAGTAATTCCTGCAACACCCGCACTGTCCATTGGGTGGCTCGCTCCCAGTCTAACTCCCAGTCAGTGCGTTTAAAATGAGAAAAGGCAATGGCAGGAATCCTATGTTGGGTGGCTTCCCTAGCAGCAGCTATGGTTCCTGAAGGATAAATATCTGAACCTAGATTACAACCACCATTAATTCCAGAAACGACAAAATGGATATCGTCATAGAGATAGTTGATGCCCAGACGAACACAATCTGCTGGGGTACTGTCTACACTCACCTCAGTGTCGGAGCGCCATTCTACAGGAATAACGGTGCGAATATTAACCCGATGACCACAGCCAGACTGGTGCTCTTTAGGAGCAACAACTACAATCGGATCAGTGGTTACTTGAAACAATGCTTTGTGTAAGGCTTGAATACCGGGAGCATCAATCCCATCATCATTAGTTACTAAAAAAGTCATAATTTCAGATAATTCAGTGATTTAGTTGCTGTGATAACTTGGTATAGGTAGGAAAGAACGGTTATAATCGCGGTCAAAACCCACCCAATCTACCGGGATGCCACGAAGATAAAGTGCAGCAGTGCTGGTTAACATTTGTTGCCAGTCTATTTCAGTTGGAGACAAACTTGGCAGCCATAAGTACTCAGCATCTGGTAGACACTGGCAACCTCTTCGTAGTAAAGTTGGTTTTGGCCCTATTTCTACGAAAATCTCAATTCCCTCCCTTTTTAGACTATTCATGCCAGCTAAAAACTCCACTGGTTCGATAATCTGACGACACCAATAATCTGGAGAAGTCACTTCCTTTATTACTACTTTCCCCGTCATACTAGAAACTAGCTTAATTTGGGGTGGAGAAAAACTTATTTCTCGGAGCGCCTGCTTAAACTCACCTAACATAGGTTTCATCAAGGGCGAATGGAAAGCAACAGAAGCATTTAGTTTTTTAATTTCAAGTCCCTGTGCTTCTACTGCCGTAGACACTGCGCCCACATCCTCGATTTTGCCAGCAATAGCGACATTTTTGGGGCCGTTGATGGCGCTAATCCAAATAGGACAAGGCTGGGAACCAATAATTGTGCGAACTTCTTGTTCTGATGCTTTTACTGCCACGATCTTACCATCCTTTGGTAATTCTGCCATCAGCCGACTGCGTTCGGCAATCACTTTCAAAACATTTTCCAGACTAAAAACTCCAGCAACACAAGCAGCAGCATATTCCCCTACACTATACCCCATCATTACATCTGGTTTAATTCCCCAAGATTTCCATAGTTCAAACATAGCATACTGTACTGCAAACAATGCTGGTTGGGTATAAGCTGTTTCATCAAGCAGATATTGGGTTGACTCTTCTATTTCTTCTGGAGGATAGAGAATTTCCAATAACGGCTTTTCTAAGTATGGACTAAGAATGTTGTTACAGCGATCGAGTGCTTGTCGGAAAGTCGGTTGAGTTTGGTAGAGTTGGCGACCCATACCTACATACTGATAGCCCTGAGAGGTAAAGAGAAAGGCAATCTTGCTCTTGTTTTCCTGGTTTTCAACAACCCCCATACTCTCTGAGTCAGGTGCCATTAATTTTTCCCGCATCTGTGCCACTGAGGAGGCGATAACTGCCAAGCGATACTTCAGGCACTTACAGCTTATATTGGCAGTAAAACAAATATCCGCCAATTTTTCGTCGGTAGTAGACTCTAAATAGCTAATGTACTTTGCCCTCAATTCCTGCAATTCTATTTCCGTCTTAGCGGATAAAATCAGGAGATGTAAGGGGCGTTCCTCTTTTCTTTTTCCTGGTTTTATATTTGATTGTTGAACTTCACAAAAAACATTCATTCACTTTAGATATCTAGTTAGGGTTTGCGCTCAAAAGTCTTTTTGCTAAGGCAGGGAGTAGAGAGTAGGGAGTAGTTAAGATTCAAGATTTGGAGGTAGTTGTAGAGGAGAGACTCGGAAAAATTATCCCTTAATTTTTCTGCCTCTATCTTACTCAAATACTAACTTTTTGAGCCTTATCAAGCGAAAATACGATACTTTTTCCGACCTAAAAATGCTACAAACTTTATTCGTCAATGCTTCTATAGTTAACACTGATTTAAGAAAGCCGTTTTTACCTAAAGCCTGGTGGCATCCAACCACATTACCCCAAACAAATCATGACCTACACCATAGCCTGGTTGTTGCGTTGCTTCCAAACAACGTAACGCTTCAGGCAGCATCAACTCTACCTTCTTTCGGTACAAATTTGGGTCAGAAATATGGGACAATTCCTTTTGGACATTTTCCTGGAATTCTTGAATCTCTGAAGGTAATTCCACAGACTCCACTGCTAGAGACTCACCCAAAAGTGCTGCTGCTTGACTCACCAAAGTATTCCACCAACGAGAAAATTTCCTGAAGAAATCTAAGATATGCTCTGGTGCTGAACCTAACTCTACTGAAAATAGCAGTTGACTTAAATCTGTCTCCACTGAACTATCAAGTAAACTATTAACTAGGTTCCGATACTGGGGTAATTTCGGATTAAACTGTCCCGTTGAGGTATGACGACCTACCATGATAGAACGGTCAAAAAACTCAAATCTTTCTACAGGACAGCCTACTTCATCCATAGCTTGCTGCATAATTTCCTGCAAGTCGTGATGGGAGTAAAAGCTCATCCAGGTAGCTTCTGCATCCCCTTCACTCTCAAAAAAACTCATGGAGTAATTCCAACGGCTTTCTTGCCATTGGGGTGTCCACTCAATACTGTAGCGCCCTAAGACATCCACCACCACAGCACACCGGGAGCGATGCTGGCAAACATTGGTAGCGATCATCTTGAGGGCTTGGTGAAGTTCTTTGTGGGTAAGATGGGAGTAGGGAACTCCACAAGAGAGGTAAATATCGAAAGGCTCAGTCAAACTGCTGGTGCGAATATCTGCACACTCAAACCTAGCGTTACTATGGTTGGCATAGATATTACGGGCAGTTTCTACCATCTGGCTGCTAATATCAACACCTAAATAATCTAGCTCGTAGTTGCCAGCAATGGCGAAATCATCACATAATAACTGGGATAGTAAAGCGTATCCATCACCTGTACCTGAACCAACATCAAGAACTTTTAGCTTGTCTCCTTTCTTTCTGTTGCATAATACAATTGCTCTCTTAAATACTGAACAAGAAAAAGGTTCTTCCCACTCAATTTTTACACCATCACGACGACTTTTAGATAGGTAGTGTTCAACGGCATTGCTTTCATTGTAAACAGTCTCTATTTGTTTTGGAGTTACTTTCATGTCTCCTACAATTAAATTAGTTAACCCACATTCAGCACTTCAGATTATATCACAACAAGCTACAGAAAATTTGTGTATTTAATTAAGTAGAATTATTTATGGCTTTGAGTAACTTCAAGTGAGAGCATAAAGCTAATGATAGAACACTGTTCCGCTTTGCTAGGCAATGATAATGTGAGCACATTTTCAATTGGATATGGTTAGGAAAACCATCCATACTAAAAATTTATTAATATTGATGATTCCCATCAATAACTTTTGCTTCTAAGCAGGGCAAACGCATCTTATTTTGCCGTTCCCTATATGTAGTGTTTATTTGATTTTATAGACACTATATGTTGAAAGTCTATTGTCAACAAGCGCAATAAAACCCGGTTTATTGATAATTACCCCTAGTTTATTGACGAGATGCGTTTGCCCTGTGCTTCTAAGTAAGTTGGCATAAATAAACCAAACTATGTAAAGATAAGTAAATATGGATAATATACCTACATATATGAGTGAGGAAATTTACACATGGGGGTAGGGGAAAAAAGGGAAACTACAGTACGGAACGTTTTAAATTTTACTCAAATCAAACTGCTTAAAATTTATTTACATAATTTGGTTTTTTTTCACCGACTTATATCATGTCCGGATAATTAGTGATCAAAAAACTTTCTCTTTCTTTTCTTCTTTCTTCCCTGCTAAATTCTAAATTCTGAATTCTAAATTCTGAATTATGAGTCGTTTATTTATAACTGTTTAACCGGACATGATATTACTTATCCTTAAATCATCTTACCATTACTATGTAGGACTACCCAATAATTATTATCTAAATTAGTAAATATGAAGTTTTCTTTTTTATCATTAAATAAACAATTATCCATTCCTACAAATAAAAATTTAGTTGCCCCTAATTGGCATATTGCTTGGGGCAAAATAGACCAGATAAAGGCAGATATTTCTTGGAGCGATCGCCATTTTTTGATTCATCAAGTTCAACCGATTTTTAGCTCTAATGAAAGGTTTGTTGTTGTGGGTGATATTTGTTTAACTAATCTGCCACAATTACAAAAACTTTTAGATATTTCTACCTCTCTTACTGTTACTCAAATAGTTGCTGAATTATGGCAAAGTTATGGAAAAAAAACTTTTTTGTTGTTGGAAGGAATTTTTGCTTTAGCAGTTTGGGATAGGGAAGAAAAAGAATTATGGATTGGACGCGATCGCGTGGGTGGACGGACTTTATATTACACGACTACTGACTCAACTATTTGGATTTCTCCTCGGTTAAAAATTCTTTCTTCTTACCATTCTAATGAGTTAGATTTAATTGCTTTACGGGATTATCTTTGTTGTGCTTTTGTACCTGGAGAACGTACTCTTTGGCAGGAAGTAAAAGAATTAAGACCGGGAAGTTTCATCCATTTTACTAATGATTTAAAAATTCCATCACCAATGTCTTATTGGCAACCACAAGCACAAGTTAAAGATGCCGATCAAGCTTTAGAATATCATGGTCAAAAATTACGTTCTCTTCTAGATAAAATTATTCCTGAATATTTACCAAATAATCAACCAGTGGGAGCTTATTTATCGGGTGGTTTAGATTCGAGTTGTATTGTGGCATTAGCAGCAAAAAATCATGATTATCCAGTACATACTTATTCAATACATTTTGGTGCAGAATTACCGAACGAATTAGAATTTTCTAGTTTAGTTGCTGAACATTGTCAAACTCAACATCATATCCTAGAAATTACACCGGATGATATGTGGAATAAACTGCCAATTACTATGGCAAATTTAGACGATCCTATTGGTGATCCGTTAACAGTTCCTAATTATCTTTTAGGAAATTTAGCAGCAGAAAATGTGGGAGTTATTCTAAATGGTGAAGGTGGGGACCCTTGTTTTGGCGGACCGAAAAATAAACCGATGTTATTAAATAATATTTATGGTGGTTTGCAGTCAGGAAAGCCAGATATTGTTTCGTCTTATCTAAGTTCTTTTCATAAATGTTTTGCAGATTTATCTAAGCTATTAAAACCGGAGATTTGGCAAGCTATAAAAACAGAATCTTATATATTTGAATCTGACTTAAATTCTGATGCTGATTATTTAAAACGTTTGATGTTACTCAATATTAAATTTAAGGGAGCAGACCATATTTTAACTAAGGTAAATAATATGACTAGGGCGGCTAGTTTAATCGGACTTTCCCCATTATTTGACCAAAGAATTGTGGAACTAAGTTTAGAAATTCCATCAGAATATAAATTATCTGGTGCTGATGAAAAAGCGGTATTAAAACGAGCAGTGGCAGACTTATTACCAGAGAGAATATTAACTCGTCCAAAAAGTGGAATGATGGTACCTGTTAACTTTTGGTTTAAACAAATATGGCAACGTCGAACTAGGAATTTATTGTTAAGTAAAAATGCAGCGATCGCTCCCTATTTCAATCAAGATTTAATCAAAGATTGGTTAAATTATCGTGGGGATACTTGGAAGCGTTATGGTATTAAATTATGGTTATTAGTAAGTTTAGAAATTTGGCTACAAGTTAATCAAAAATAAGTTTATTTAGGTTGGGTTGAGCAACTAAAATCCAACAGTTATTAGTAGGTTGGGTTGAGGAACGTTAGCGCCAGCTTATCCGTAGGATAAACCCAACAGTTATTAGTTATTAGTAGATTGGGTTGAGGAATGTTAGCGGAACTTATCCGCAGGATAAAACCAATATAATATATAGAATAGATAAGATAGATATAGGTTTTTGTTGGGTTGCGCTTCGCTTAACCCAACCTACATTAACCAAAACTATCAGATGCGAAAAAACCTACATTTCGACTATCATTATTAATACCAATAAAAATTATTCCATCATCACCACTATCACCAGAATCTAAACTATTATCTGAAGTTGAAGTATAACCATTAGCTACTGCTTGAGTTTTAGCAATACCTTGAGAAACTACTTGTAGTAATTTACGAGGAGAAAAAGATTCTAATTCTACATAAAATCCTGCCTCTAACCATGCTAATTCATCTGTTGATAAAGTTGACTTAACTGCTGTAGGTATTTGTTGCACTTGTCTTGCTGATTCATCTGACTTTAAAATCCACATATTCTTACTAGGAAATACATGACGTGGCAATAATCCTAAATCATAAATAATTAGATTATTTCCGCCAAACCAATTAGGACTATTTCGCAGTTCATTTATCATCCTGACTCCACGGGGGTTAGCACTATGAAAAGCATAAATTTTTAAATCTGGATTTTGTTTTAACATTTGCATTACTGTACTAAAAATATTCTGGGGATATCCATCAATACTGAGTACAGCGCAGTTATGTTCAAAGTGGAAATTATTAGCTATTAAAAATTGAGCAATTTCGGCAGTGTCACACACAATAACTCGGTCAAAACTATAAGCTGTAACTTCAGAATTAATTTTTATAGGTTCACTCATTTTTCTGGAAGTTCGTAAAAAAATTCTCACCTTACCATTAATTTCTTGCCAACGTATCAACCATTGTATAATTTGACTTTGATGAAACTGAAATGCTTGGGGTATTTTATGTTGAATAGTTAGTTGTCGCGTACCCAAATAAATTAAGAATATTCCTAATCCAGTGCCTAACAAAAATAATAAAAAATCTATATTTTTTACTTTGGAGAATTTAAAAAACCAAACTAAAACAGCAACTAGAATTAATCCTCCAATAATTTGTATAGCTCTGGCAAAACTTCTTCTCTCTTTAGAGCTATATAGTTTCGATTGACTTGCCCAAATAAAGTATAAAATTAAGGGTACAAATATTATAATAGGTGCTAAAGGATAGAACTCCATTGCTGAAATAGCAGTATTTATAAATGGTAATAAAAAAAATAACACAAATAAGCATCCAACTGAACCAACATTTCCTTTTTTTGTCAAACGTTTCTCTAAGAAATACCAAAACTGCTTAGTAGTAAAAAATAAGGTTTTTTCAGAGGAAATAGTTTGAATAGAATTCTTGAAAAATATATCTGTAAATTTACTTCCTGCTTGTGGGTCAAAAACAAAAGGATGATTACAATTTTTACATCTACCCCCAGTTTCTGTTCTTTCTTTTAAATTACTATCCATTCCACATCTTACACATTTCATCTATTTACTCCTTAACTAAAAATTTGACCATTCAATAAAATATTATAATCTTCTCGCTGACGAATTAATCTATGCTGACTTTCTTCTAACAAAACTTCAGCAGGGCGGGGTCTATGTAAAAAATGAGAAGACATTGCATAACCATAAGCACCCGTATCTAAAATAGCTAAAATATCTCCTTTTTCTAAAGCAGGTAACTGACAATTTTTACCCAAATAATCACGGGAATAGGTTGTATTGCCACAAACATCTGTTAAATATAAATCTGACTTATTTATTTCCCGAAAACTAACAATTTCTCGATAACCTCCATGTACAGATGGCACAGATAAATTAGCCACAGTTGTGTCAACTCCAACTATTTGTTTATCTCCCTGCCATTTGACAGAAATAACTTTAGTTAATACTGTGCCTGAACGAGCAATAGCTGCGCGACCAGGTTCAATAATTAATTTAATTTTTCTGCCTACTTTTTCTATCGCTGCTGTTAACTCCGCACCAAAAGTTTGCCAGTTAAAAGCTATCCCATTGTGATGATAAGGATAACCAAAACCACCACCAAAATCTAAATATTCCCAGTCTGGTAAAAATTTACCAATTGCTAATATTGGTTCAATTACTTGAGTAAAAGCTTTCGTAGCATTTGTGCCAGTACCTCGATAAAAATGTAAACCACTCAACTTTAAACCCACTGACTTTGTAATTTGAATTGCCTGGGAAAATTCCTCTGGTCGAACACCAATTCGACTTTCTCCCGTTAGTTCTGGTAAATTCAGTCTCAAACCTAATTTTGGCGTAATTTCTCTGGCAAACTTATCTATATATACGTCACAAAATAACTGTAGTTGACTCACACTATCTAAATTAAAAGTAGTTACCCTCCAGTTTAATAGTTGTGAAAATTCTTGAGCGTTTAAGTTACTGCCACTATAGACAATTTTTTCAGGGGAAAAACCTGCCTTTAATCCCAGAAAAACATCCCCTGGTGTATTAGCATGAAGACCCCATTTATACCTTTGAAAAATTTTTAATAAAGATACATTACCATTAGTTACACTGGCAAAATGAAATTCTGTGTGGGGATAGGGAATAGATTCAGTAATATGATTTATCGTTTTTATCAGAATATCGCCATCATAAACATACAGAGGAGAACCATAATTTTCTAGTAATTCGTGGGCAAATTTCAGAGAAAAAGGAGTCACAAAATTTGGCATATTTTCTACCATAGTTAACTGAACAAGTAACAGTCTAGATCATAATCTATGTTATCAGTAGAGAGTATGCCATTGGCTAATATATGACTATCAACTAATCATACTAAATCTGGTTTGAAGAAGTAGCTTATAATTTATCCGTATGTCAAGCAGTGATAGTTCGTTATACCAAGTCTAGTTTATATAAAGAGATTTATTACTCCTCTTTTTATGATTATTTATAGAAAGGATTTATCAATATTTTTTTATCCTGGTAATTTCCCAAATGAAACCATATTACTCCCTTAATAAAACGAGTTTATGGGGATTTAAAGACTGAAGTTTCCCAGTCATAACCTTCATCAAAATTTGTCATTTTGTCTATATCAATTTTTATTTTGTAGCCATCAGGTAAAGAACACAGAATTGTAAAATCACGAGCTATACGTCTGTCGTTTAATTCTATAACTGCAAAATTCTCTCTTTCTGTTGAAAATTGTCTTTGTTTATTAGCCTTATTCAAGAGTTTTTGTCTGACCGATGACAATGCTTTTTGTGTATGAGTCTGAATATTTATTACTCCATCCTCATCTTCTTGAAAATTTGGCATTATACAAAAAACTTCGAGGTAATATTTAGAGCTGTCACAACGCTCAACTATAACATCACATTCATCAGTTTCCAATGATAAAGATTTGACCAATCTTTCTCTAATTAGTGGAATATAGTTGTGGTAAACAATCATTTCAGATCTGACAGCTTCGCAATCTTTCCATTCCTTCTTTTGAGCTTTTATTCTCTTTGTAAAATAAGCTGCATAGCTGGGATTATATTGGTTAATTTATTTGAAGTATTTAAGAATTTTTAAATAGTTTCGATATGGGTTAATTGGGAAATCATTATTCCTGTGGTCTAATACCAATTTCATAAAATATTGCTACAGTGACGACACAGGGAACAGGGAACAGGGAACAGGGAACAGGGAAAGAAAAACATAAATATTAAAGAGGAAAAAAAGTGGAAATTTTATAATTTATGGAATTTCTAATTTTTTCTTTTAGGAATAAATCACAAATTAAGATGTAACTGCCTTTTTTGAATTTGGTCTAAATATTCTTATTTCTGTTGTTTCATGTACTCATTCTCAAGTAAATCATGGTTGTAGAAATATTCTTCTATAATATCAATTTCGTTTTTAATCATAATTCATTTAAGGAAAAAGGAAGAAAGAAAAATTTTCGTTGTCTGATATCTAAGTTTTTGATATGTCAAATACAGTAATGGCGACTGCTATAATTACACATACTCTCAAGCTCTAAAGTTTATGTTGTAAAAATTACAGAGAATAAAATTAAGTAATTAATTTTCCCTAAGCACTTAAAGTTTTTATCAGATCAAATTTAACTTTTAACCTGCTCAACCCACCTCCACCACCAAGGCGGTAATAATAAAGGATTATACCCATAATTACTAATAGTAGATTCTCCTAAAATTGTTACTCGCCAAATTTCCCAAATCATTAATAACCAGAGAATTTCACCCACGCGTCTATTCCTAATTTGCCCCCCTAATTTTCCTTGAATTATCGTAATAGCTATATCCGAAATAAATCTACCTTCTGCTTGTAAAACTTCTGGGTTTAACCATTGCCTAATTTCTGACCATAATTCATTTAAACACCAATAACTTAAAGGTACTCCCATCCCTCTTTTTTCTCGCCAAACAACTTCCGGTGGTAACCAAGACTCTACCGCTTTTTTCAATATATATTTTTCATTTGAACCTTTTAAATTAAATTCTCCTGGTATTTGAAAAGTCCATTCAGTTAGCTCTAAATCACAAAAAGGCGATCGTACAACTAATCCATTACTAAATGCCAAATTTGTTGCCCTGGGATGAATATTTTGTGCCCCTTTCAAAATCAAACTAGCACGACGTAACTTATGGATTAATCCAGTACAAAAACCTTCATCTAAAGCAAATTCTACCCACTTTTCTGCTGAGATATTTTTTATTTTTTCATAAATTTTTGGTTGAAAAATTTTCTGTTCATAACCCCATAATTTATGGAAAGTCTGCAAATATTGTTGAATAAAATTTCCTTGTCTATTGTAAACAGCAGCAGCAATAATTGGTTTATTAGTCCACCCAGCAAATAATTGATCTCCTCCTTCCCCATTGAAAATTACAGAGACTTCTTGAGCTGCAGTTTGACATAATAAATATAAAGGTACTGTCACCCCATCACCAAAAGGTAAATCTAAAGCCTTAACTGTATCTAATAAAGCACTTTTAATTAGCTTTGGAGTTACAGATACTTTCATTAAAGGTATATCTAAATGTTGAGCAACTTTTTCTGCATATTCCCATTCTGAAAAACTATTTTTCCCAAAATCTAGAGTATATGCACGCACTTTTATTCCCGCTTTTACTAATAAAGCTGCAACTATTGAAGAATCTAAACCTCCTGAAAGAAAAACTCCCACAGGTTCATAATTTAAGTCAATAATTTGCCGATTAATCGCATTTTTAAGTAGGGTTTTTAACTGTGTAATTGCGTCATTTTTATCTTCAATTTGTACGGAATTTTCTCGCCAGTCATAATGACGTTGAATTTGTATTTCTGGCTCCAAAAAAATTTGTTCTGTTCCTGCTGGTACTGCAAAAATATTCTCTACTGGAGTGAGTGGAGTTGGTACATAAGAAAAACAAGTATAACCATAAAATCCAGGAATACTAATAGATGGCTCATAAATAATAGGTAATAATAACTTTAATTGAGAGGCAAACCAAATAACTTTTTCTATTTTTGCCCAATATAAAGGCACTCTTCCAAAAGGTTCCCTACCTAAAATTAATTGGTTATTTTCTAACTTTACCCAAGCATCAATACTATCAGATAAACCAGAGGCAGATAGAGAAGCAATCAAAGTCTCACCCCTAGCTAATTTCATTTCTTCCCCACCAATATAACTAATTCCACCAACAGTTATTCCCTGATTAAAATTAAACACTTTTGTCTTTTTTTCCTCAGTTAGCTTGGTGAGAATAGTATTTAATTCTAGTGGGAAACCATATCCCCAATAACCAATAAATTGATATTGCACTTAATCACAAAATTTTACTTAACTGTAAACTCAGTTTGACTGAGAAAGCGATCGCCTAAATACATCTCCACCTGCCAATTTCCCACAGGTGAACCAGTATGAAATTTATGCTTACAATAAGTCGGCCAAACTACTTTATTAATTTGCTTAGTTTGGTAACTATTTTGATGACTAATTTCACCATTAGAATCAATCCAGTTGCACCCTAAATAAAGTTTTTTTCCTACTGGTGCATCTTGTAGAGTTACCCGATAAAATACTTCTGGATTTTGTTGACTATTTACTATAGTTAAATTTTTTATACCACTATTTGTTTCTAATGTCAACTGACTTTGTTCTGAATTAGCATAGACATTATTTAATACTTGTTTTTGAGTTTGAAACCATAAGAAACTAGCAACTATAACTACTACCAACCCAGAAAGCACCCCCACAGTAATCAATTTATTCCGCTTCTGCTCTACTGCCAACGCTTCTCGCCTTCGCAACTGCATCATTGCCTCATCTACCAAGTCAGTCGGGAGATTTAGCTCTTGTAAAATCTGCTGCATCTGCTCTCGGTCAATTTCTTCGTCGCGCTGTCTAGATAATTGCTCAACTTCTGCCACCAGTTGAGTAAATTGTATTTGTGTCAGTCGTTCTTCTGTCATAGATATTAGGTTAGGAAAATTATAACGCACAGAAAAAGAAGCAAAATAACTATTTATAAGTATAGTTTTCAACAGACATCTCCTCCAAAAGAGGCAGTAGGAAGTAGGGAGTAGGAATTAGGGGGAAATAATTGATGATTTATGTATGATAATTGATTTTATTTTTGATTATTGGAGATGTCTAATAGTTAAACTATATTAATTATGTGGAAAAAGTTTTAAATATTACTTATGATTTTGAAAGTCTAGAGTCATTAACCATTAACTTAGTAAGCTCTTGTTTCATGGGATTTAAAAGTTTAGGATTAGAAATTAAAAAAAATTAGTTTTTTCATCTGAAATGTTGTTTTTATTTCCTCTTCCCCGATTATTTCTTTCAATGCTTTTATTTCTTCTGATTGGGGATTTGGATAATTAGGGTTTGCATATGGAAAGTCTTTTTGGTGGGGTAGGAGACAGGAGACAGGAGACAGGAGACAGGAGTTAGGGGAATGAGCGAGTAGGTAGGAGTAAGAATTGTAAGAATGATTTTTCTGCCCAACTATTGCCTAAAATACGCTCCTTTTTGAGCATCAAGAGCTTAAAAACAGGTACTTTTTTCGACCCCAAAAAGGCACTTGTCTTTATATGTCAATGCTTTTAGATTTAATCAGCAAGCCCGAATTACATATGATCCAATATAAATAAGGAAGTATTTCTGATTTTATTTGGGTAAAAAATCAGCTTTCTGATACAAAGCTATATCTAAAGACAGACAAATAATCTCCATCATAAAGATTAGTTGTAACCACGACTACACCATTATTCTTACTTTTGCCTTTTGACTTTTGACTTTTAACTTTCAATTCCCGTGTCTTTTTTGATGCCATTGCCAAGCATGGGTAACAATATTTTGCACCTCTGGATATTTAGGAGACCAACCTAACACTTTCCTTACTTTGTCACTACTTCCTACCAAAACTGGTGCATCTCCTGGTCGGCGATCGCATTCTATTACTTTAAAATCTTTCCCAGTTACTTTCTTAACTGTTTCTATCACTTCTCTGACAGAAAACCCATTACCATTACCCAGATTAAATACTTCACTTTTACCATCATTCAATAAATACTCTAACCCCAACACATGAGCATCCGCTAAATCACATACATGAATATAATCCCGAATACAAGTACCATCATGGGTAGAATAATCTGTGCCAAAAATTGAGATAGCATCTCGCTTACCTAATGCTGCTAATAATACCAGTGGAATTAGATGAGTTTCCGGATTATGATCTTCTCCAGTTAAACCATTAGGATGCGCCCCTGCTGCGTTAAAATAGCGAAAACAAACAGACTTAAAATCATAAGCAACCTCAAAGTCCGAAAGTATTTGCTCTACCATCAATTTACTCGCCCCATAAGGGTTAATCGGATTTTTGGGGTGGTCTTCAGGAATAGGACTAGTCTGTGGTTCCCCATAAATAGCAGCAGTAGAAGAAAATACAAATTTTTTCACAGATGCTGCCAACATTGCTTCTAATAATGTTAGTGTACCTACTACATTATTGTGATAATATTTTTGGGGGTCTTTAACCGACTCTCCTACAAAAATATATGCAGCAAAATGCATTACTGCTGCTATATTGTGAGTGGCAAAAATTTTGTCTAATAGAGAGCGATCGCTTGTATCTCCCACAATCATCTCTACTTTCAGGACATTTTCTACTATGTCCCGATGTCCATAGACAAGATTATCCAGAATTACGACTTCATAACCTGCAGTTTGTAGGGCCTGCACTGCATGAGAGCCAATATATCCTGCTCCCCCAGTCACTAAAATAGTTGGCTTAGTTTGTGACACTTTTTTAGTCTTCCTTAATTGCTATTAATTTATTTAGTAGCTTCCCTGAAATTAATATTCGGTAGGCATAAAATAACTTTTTTGTCTTTACCCTACACTATTTTAATCCTTAATATTACAAATAAACAGTAAAATATTTCCAATCCCCAACAAGAGATTGGAACCAGAGAAACTTACTACAAATTAGCAATCTTTTGTGTTATGCTTCTAAACTAAAATGTTTTTCAATAACATCAGGAATTTCTGATGAACTAATCCGGCTATAACGGGCTTTGTTAGGCATAATTACTAGATTAGGTCCTGCTTTACACTTTTTCAGACATCCAGTCTTCTTAATTGTCACATGGTCTTGTAAGCCGCGATCGCTTAATACTTCTGATAATGCTTTACAAACTTTGCCTGCACCCCGTTTTTGGCAATCTGATTTTTGGCACACTAAAATCTGAGCTTTCTTCGCTGCACATTTAGAATTAGTTCCAGTGATTTTTTGTGGAGATTTACTACAAGTATGTTCAGTTTCAGATAACTTCTGCTCTTTTACTTGGCTAGATAAAGTTTCAACTAATCCCACATTATGATTTTTACATGGTGTTATTGCGTTATTGCTAAAATCTGGTATAATTTTTAAAGCCTTCAATTCTTCTTCACCAGTTTTCCGATAAACTGTTCTTTCTCCAGTTACTTTTACTCCTAAACCTGGTATTAATACTGAGGCAAAAATCTTCCTTAAAGGCTTGGCAAGTTTGATGGTATAATTACTACCTGCTGGCGTCTCTACATGAATATATTTCAGTTTGTAGCCGTCTTTAACGGTAACTTCTTGTATTTGTCCTTCTAAGATAAATTTTGTCATTTGCTTCTTGGATTTAGACATTGTTGGTTATTTTTGCTAGGTCATGGTCATTTATGCGGCTAGGGGTCGGTTTAAATACTTATACCGTTTCACTAAAGTCAAAAGTCAAAAGTAAGAAGTCAAAAGTTATATTTTAAATACTTAAAACCTCTACTCTACAGTAATTTCAGTTTATTATTTGACTTCATCAGTTACCGAAAAATTCTGGGTATGCGCCTCCCCTTTTAAGGGGATAAAAAGCGGTCGATCTTCGTAGCTTCCCGTAGGGTGGGATGGCGAGGTCTCTTAGTATCCATGAGACCAAGAGAAAGAGGATATTCTATATTTCAATCCCAATGCTTTCCTAGGTCATGCTGCGCAAACAGCTAGAGGTACTGATAACTGATAACTGAAATGACCAACTATTTGTGACATTTTTTAAGTGAAATGGTATTACTAAAAGTTTTGTATCTCTAGTGATAAATACATTACTTTTGCCCCTCTCTAACTTATGGTATTAATCAGCATATTAGCTAACCTGCAAACAGCGTTGTAACAATTGCACCAATTCGCAACGATTAGCAGTGAATTGTTTTAGTACACTCTCTAATTGGGTAGCTTCATTTGTGTTTTTGAGCTGTACCCGCAATGGCTTTTCTGTTTCACACCAACAATGAATATCTAACTCTTGTAAGCGTTTATAGACTTCCCATCGGTCTATTGAGCTTATTTGTAAAATCTCTCTAGTGTCTGGCCTCTGGTTGAATGTACTCATTTTTTTACAATTGCAATATATTAGCACTAAATTTACTCTTAAGGATTCTAGTAGTCCTGATGTGTCTCTACCAGAGTACCTATATTTTTGACTATACAATAGCTGCTAAATTTTCTCAATAGTTTGATCGAAAAAATTTGCTAACTTAGAATATCTTCTATCTGCTGTCTTGGCTCAGGTTGACTCTCCTTTTAACTGTGGTAGACTTAAAACTGTTAGCAATAAACAAAGCTAGATAACTAGCAATAAATTAGGTTAATTGAAAGGAGAATACATAAGATGGCTACAGCAACTCCAGTACAAGTATTTGGTCAGATTGCCGATAACCCAATTGGATTAGAAAAAAGTGTTACTGAACCCATATGTGAGGGTATGAATATAGCTTTGGCCAGTTTCCAAGCTTTATATCTCCAATATGAGAAACATCATTTTGTTGTCGAAGGAGCAGAGTTCTATCAACTCCATGAGTTCTTTCAAGAAAGTTATGATGATGTAAGAGGTCATGTCCATGACTTGGCTGAACGTTTAAATGGTCTAGGTGGCGTTCCAGTTGCTAGCTTTGCTAAGTTGGCTGAAATGTGCTGCTTTACTCCTGAAGAAGATGGAAGTTTTAACTCTAGAGCTATGGTCGAACACGATCTAGGAGCAGAACAAGAAGTTATTAAACTTCTGCGTCGTCTTGCTGCACAAGCTGAAAGTTTAGGCGATCGCGCTACTCGCTACCTCTATGAGCAAATTCTACTCAAAACTGAAGAGCGCGCATATCACTTAGACCACTTCCTAGCTCCAGACACATTAGTAGTCTTGAACTAGGTTCACATACTTATTAGGTAGCAATTCAAGAATTTCCTAGAAAATGAACTATACAAAAGAAGCTGGTAGATGCAACACCTAAACTTTTGTTGTCAAAGATTCTTTATACACTAGCAAAAAACTCTATTTTAGTAGGTATTTGCAAGCAAAGCTTCAGAAATTCAACTTCTCAAACTTTAATTGCCTACAAAACTTTCACTCAGATATAAAATACAAGAATATTACTGGCAGAGAGATACACCCATTCTCTCTGTCAAATTTTTTTTTGCTGGATAACTAGGTAAGTAGATAAGTAGTTAGTTACTAATTCAAAGTATACTTCTGTTGCAATATTTTTGCAACTACTCTGAATAAAATTTAATTTTTGTAAAATTGGTTACTGATTTATAAATAGAAGTTAGAAAAAGATGTTGTATTATTTCCAGTTGAACAACCAGAATAAATTTTTATATTTTTATCTCTTTAACCCCCCTGAGAAACCTATCCCTTACCCATAAGTCTTGAAACCCTTATGGGTAGCAGGGGAGCAGGGAGCAGGGTAGAAAGGAGAAAAAATCAATTTAGCTAAGTAAAACTACTGAAGTTGTCAAAAAAAAGTATGGAAAAATACATTTTTTCTCCCGAAAAAGCCGAGCCAAGACTCACTCATAACTCGTCTCTAAAGTCAAGCTTTATGTTAAGAAATGATGTGGGTATAAGTAACATTTTTTTGCCCTGATCGACTTTCAGCAGAATAGGCCAGGGGAGAAAAAGAGCGATCGCTTTAAATATAGGAGAAGGAAGAAGAATGGGCTAAAGTTGAAAACATCTTGCGTTCTCTGAATTTTAAGCTTTTAATATGTCCGGGCTCTTTGCTTGGACTGCTAGAGTAGTTTTCAAATAGATAGACTACAGTGGCCGAAGCATTCTACTACTCCCCCATCCCTAAACCAAAATAATCTTTTATTTTACTATACGATAACTACAGCAGTTTTGGAGTTGATGAGAAAAAAAGTTTTACGAGTTTAGGGAATAGAGACTATATCATGTCCGGATAATTAACGATAAAAAAAACTTTCTCCTTTTCCTCCTCTTCCTTAGAGCTGATTTGTAAACTGAGCTAAAATCCCTTTCTAGCATGGGTTTTTCAAAAGTTATGACCTTGGGGTTTAGATAGTGTCAAACCCTTACACTGTAAAGTATTTATCCTTTTAATATTTACTTTATAAATCAGCTCTTATTGCTTATTGCTTTTTCCTTCTTCTTTGTTATTCTTTCTTACCTCCTGACTCCTTACTCCTCCATAGTTTATTTATAAGTATTCAACTGGACATGATATTAGAGATTAGAGATGAGTATTAAACTGTACCTCACTCTCCTCAAAAGTGCTGTAATTAGCTGGATTATATATAATACCAAGGGTCAAAAAAGAATGTTACGAATAGTAAGAGGAATAAAAAGACAAATGCAGGATATGTCCTTTGACAAAGCGGTCGATCTTCGGAGCTTCCCGTAGGGTGGGATGGCGATCTTCGGAGCGGGTCTGTAAGANGCACAAAGCTGTTGTCAGGGTTGTAGCATTTAGCCCCGATGGCAATTTGATTGCTTCGGGGAGTGGGGATAATACGGTGAAACTGTGGAACACTGATGGCAATTTAGTTCAGACTTTATCGGGGCACGATCATGCTGTCACTGCTGTAGCATTTAGACCCGATGGCAATTTGATTGCTTCAGGGAGTGGGGATAATACTGTGAAGTTGTGGAACACTGATGGCAATTTCGTTAAGACTTTATCGGGGCACAAAGCTCGTGTCTTTGCTGTAGCATTTAGCCCCGATGGCAATTTGATTGCTTCGGGGAGTGAGGATAAGATGGTGAAACTGTGGAATTTTAACCTAGATGAGCTAATAGACTCCCTTTGTACGCGGGTGAGTGACTACCTGAAAAATAACCCCAATGTCACGGAAGAGAAGCGGGGTTTATGTGGAGGATAACTTTCCGCAAGCGCTTTGTTTTTGCAGGGTGAGAAGTTGGCAGCAGAGGGAAAAGTTGAGTCGGCTATTTCTGCTTTCCAAAAGGCTGTAAAACTTGGCTCTAATTTCCCTTTTAATCCCGCAATAGTAAAAGAGTTAACACAGGAGAATAAAGTAAAAGAAGCGGAGAAGTTATTGAGGGCGTTTATCGAGCTTGATCATAATATTAATTTGTTACCAAAAACGGAAGTTAGAGAGCAAAACCCATTAGGAAATCGATATTATTTTTACAGCAAATTTGTCTTAAAGTCTAACAAATTCAAGTAATATTAAAATTTGTCACAATTACTAGATAATCTAATGTAGAAAAAGGTTAGATTTGTAAAGGATACATAATATCTATAATTGGCCCAAGCCACTGAAAAAAAAAGTCGTAATGTATTGATAGGAGCAGAAATTCATGCTTATATGATTCATCATTTCCTGAACCAAATATTAGTTATACCTATTCCTGATTTATGGCTAATTGTAGTAGCTATTTTCTTAGGAAAAGGAACAGTATTAATCTTAGAAAATAATTCCCCATTACGCCAACAAAAAAATATTTTATTATTGCTATTTTTACTAAATATAATTTATGGCTTAGCTAGTCTACAAATGTATATTACTGGTGCAATTTTATTGCCTTTGTTCTTCTCTAGTTTAACATTTTGGGTTTGTATATTTTTCTATTTAATTAAATCTAAATGAACAATTTAAAAAGTATTTACTGAAAAATAAAGGCTGAAAACCTCTCCTTTCAAGGAGAAAAAAGCGGTCGTTTGCGTTTGCGATAGCATTCCGTAAGGAAAGCATGACCTTAGGATGGGATGGCGTTCCGTAGCGTCCCGGAGGGAAGGTTTCCCGCTCTTAACAGAGTCGCCCCGCTTTTCATGTCGGCGACAGCCGTTAACGAAGTTGTGCGGAACGCAAAACGCCATATCCAATCGACCAAGAGAAGAAAAAATTTTCCTTTTAACCAATCCTATCTGTTTTAAGAAGAGTTCAAGAATTAAGAATTTAGAATTAAGAATTTAGAATTAAGAATTTAGAATTAAGAATTTAGAATTACCTCTCCTTGAAAAGAAGAGGATTGACTAATCATGAAAAATTTTATTTATTATCCCCTGAAAAGGGGAGGTTTTAAACCACAATATTTCGGTAATAATTAATAGTTAATTATTAATTGTTAATTATTAATTATTACAAACCACCCCCACAACGTCGTACATGATAAGTAGGAAATGTACCATAACTCTTGGCTAAAGGAGTTTTTCCCACATAATCGCAAGTAAATTCCTTTACCCCCTCTGAAGCTACCATTGCAGCAAACTCCTGACTCGAATAAACTTTCCCTGGTGGAGTAATAGGTTCAATTCTGGCAGCATAATTTACATGAGTACCACTGTAGGTTGTATCCCCAGTGATGGGATTAGTATATTTATAAACCACCCCTGTATGTAACGCTACCCGTAAATTCAAACTTGCAGGCAACCCTACTTTTTCCCAATCTGTACTCTGAACAAGATCACATACTTCTAAGGCAAATAAACCTGCATCCCTTACATTAGAGAAGACATAATATAAAGCATCTCCCCAAGTATTTTTCATCACTGGTTTATAAGAAGATTGAACCTCAAACTTTGCCACCGCACCGAAAAAATGTTCTACAAATATACTAATCTGGTTTTCCTTCAACTTAGAATAACTCTTGACATCTGCAAATAACAACGCCATAATTAACCGATTTTCGTCCTCTGGCGCAGAAGTTGGTTGTAGGGGAGTTGAGGGTGTAGATAGTGTATTCAAAATCTCTACTTTCTTTGTCATCACAGATTGTAAAATCTGCTGAATATCAATTATTTCCACATTATCGTTCCATTGTCGCCAAAATTCTACAGCCCTTGCTGTACCACCTATCCCACCAATTTGTTGATTCCAAACAGCCATTGGTATAAGTTCTGTATCCAACTGTTCAGCCCGCATTTTTGCCATTCCGTAGAGAATACTATTAGTATATTCATAGCTAATATTGCTGTTTTCAAGATTATAATGAGTTGGAATAATCACTTCTGTCGCTCTTTCTAAGACTTGATAAAATCGTTCTCGCCAATTACTATTAGGGATAATATCAATAGAATTTTTGATAAATTGTTCTCGCTCATAGGGCAAGACAATATGAGCCTGTCCTTCAAGTTCATATAATGCTTCCAAAAATAAAATATCACTACCACAAGCTGCAGCAGCATAACCCAATCGAGCATCTAACTGAATCAGGCGATCGCGAATCCCTTGATAAACCTGTAACTCTATTTCTGGAGGAAACCTCGGTGGTGTGCGATCTGGTTCATCAATCATGTGACCGCTAAATACTACCACTCTAGGAATTTGAAAACAGTGCTTAATCAATTCCATATCCCCCTGGCGATATTGTACAATCAAAGTAGCATTACGACGAGTCGATCTTAAATCCCCCAATTTCCCCCTAGCTAATTCCACCGCTTGATTATACCAATTTTCTGCCTCTAAATTTTCCCCTAAAATCAAAGCTACTTCTCCCAAAGTTGCCAGTAACCAGTAGTCATTCTCACTCCTATGGGAAACTGCTGGGAGTTTAGCCAGACATTTTTCCTGTACTTCAGCAGCGATCGCCTTTGCTGTTTCAGCATCTCCCATCAACATTGTCATTGTCGCGGCATTTATCCCCGGATAATAATCCCCACTCATTTGATAAGCTTGTTGATATCGTTGAGCTGCCAATGCTATTTGTTGGGTACTTTCCTCTGGAGAGCTTGCTTGCTGCCACAAATCTTTATGAGTTCTGGCTAACAAACAAATAGTTTCCTCGTCATTTTTGCCAGAGTTTACTAACTCTAATAATAAATTATTAGCCCGTTGAGTTGCTCCACTTCGAGCTAAACTCAAAACTAAAAGTTGTTGTAAACGGATATCATTCGGCCATTCTTTTAACCCTTCCGATAAAATATCATAAGCCATTAATGGCTCCCCAAGTTTCAGGATATATTCACCCAAAATCCGAAAAATTTCTGGGTAACGCAAATGGAGATTAATAGTTTCTCGACGAATTGTTTGTAAACTTTTTAAATTTAGTTGGGATGATTTTTTTAAACTTTCTAAAATTAACGATAAATTATTATCATCAACTGTAGCAGTTTTTTCAGTAGTAGTTTCGCTTCCTTCTATTCGATAACCTATGGCTAAAAGAGTTTTAATTACTCCCATAGAAACAACGCGGTCATATTCTTTTTCTGACTCTGGCAATTCTTCATAAGGCACTAAACCAGGATGTAATTTTTGGGCATCATCTCGATTTTTTCCATATTTCCAACCTTCAGAAAATCGCTGTTTTGCCCAAATTTCATGGGTATTTTTAGCCAGTAATTCAGTGATTTTTAAATGTTCTGTTGTCAGATTTACCTTGGAAGTATCTATTGGATCTGGTTTATAGTTCAAAATCTACTCCTCGATCAAATAATAGTTAACGTAAGGATTCAGGGTTACTTAACATTCATTGATGATAGTAACTATAAGTTATCAGCTATCAGTTTTTGTATTGACATACAAAATGTTTTTGGACTACTAATCCCAAATGATTTGTGAGAAAAAACTGTAGAGGTTTGATATTCACACCTAAGATTAAAGATTGGGTTTGGAAACAAAACCGCCACTATCAATCAAATATTACAACCTAATTTAGGATTGCTATAGGCGATCGCTAAAGTATCTAGTTTGCTCGCTTCCAGTTTTTCACCTTCTAAAATATTCCTAAAAACAGTTGATTTTATACTTTATTTACCTACTATAAAATTTCAACTACACTGTTTCGCTAGTGAGGATATTCTTCATCATCTTGAGAAAGTCTAGGATTACAGCCTAACCAAGCAAAAGTCCTTTATACCACCCAACGTCTGGGCAAAACTTTAAATCCTTTTTCAGTTCTGAATAGTTAATTTCCATCCACTTGCTCATTGCCACTGGCTTCTCTAGTTTTATTCTATAACCTTGATCTGCCCAAACAATTTTCAGATTCGGGGCCTCATTTGATGACTTGAAGAAATATAAACTTAGCTGCTGTACAATACCTATACAATTCCGGCAAAACTTGGTAAAACCTGAGTAATGCCAGTCAAGATGTTTGCTTCTTGCTTCAACCTGGGAGGCCGCCCTCTTCCAGTTCACAAGCGTAAATTCGGGTACAGCCTACCCTATTTTTTTGATTAATTTCCCCATACTGAGATAACACCAGTGCTGCATTCAAGTCCCGGTCTATTATCATTCCAAAGTTAGGGCAATCAAAGGTGCGGTCTTTTAGCTTTAATTCTTGATGAATATGACCACAACTATGACAAGTTTTAGAAGATGGAAACCACTGGTCAGCTAGCACTACTGTCCCACCGGAGCTTACGATTTTGGTTGTCAATCGTTGCCGAAACTGATAAAATCCTTGCCTAGCTATTGATGCTGCTAATTTACCATTTTGCATCATTCCTTTCACATTTAAACTCTCTAAGCAGACGTGCTTGACTTGAGTCACTAATTTTGTAGTAGTTTTCTCTATGAAATCTCTACGCACGTTAGCAATACGACAATGGTACTTCGCGAGTTTTTTGTAATATTTAATCGCATTTTTTGAAGGTGGTTTACCTTTACCTCCTACTTGTTTATTGCGATTGCGCCATTGAAACTTAGCCAGGTTTAATTGCTCTAGTTTAATAGAGTCTGGGAGACTTACAACTTCATTTTCTCTCTTTTTTTGGTTTGCTATACTTGCAAATTGTTTGACTCCAACATCTATACCAAAAGTTTCGTATTGTCGCTTATCTAATAGGGGATGAACTGGCAACTTCTCAGCTTCAATACTAAAACTAACAAACCATTTTTCCCCTGTTCTACTAATAGTAAAAGTCTGACTTGCTGTGGTGTAAGGTATTGATTCCCATAATCGAAAAGTCCCTAGTGTTGGTATTTTAATTTTTTTACCAGGGTTAATTGTAACTTTTCCATTACCGTCATAAACAGTAAAAGATTGTCTGTCTTTTTTCCTTTTCAACTTAGGATACTTACTGGTTCCTTCTTTATACCGTTTAAATGCTTCACCTAGATGTTGAAAAGCACTTTGATAAATGCGAGACGAATAATTGTTGATCCAGGCATATTCTGGCTGCTTTTTTACATAGTTAGTAAAGACTTTTTTAGCTTCTAAAATACGTAATGCGTAACTCAAGCTAACTTCCTGACCACGTTTGTTAACTTTGGTCATGGCAGAAGTTCCATTAACCATACTGAGGCCATAGTTGTAAACAAAACGAGCATAACCAGCACATTTCGCCATAAATGAGCGCTCCTGGTTACTGAGTTTTAATTCAAGTTTTTTGGCGTACAATCAAATCACCTCCAACCACATTTTCAAATATTTTTTGTGGCTAAGTCAAAAAAATCCCCTTTTTTTTCAGTTCTTGCCGGAAATTGCCATAGATATTGATACTAGCAATCAGCTCCTTCTCAGTAATAACCCTTGACTATACTACCAAATATTTGTTGTTTTCTTCCTTTTACCTAATTAAACCTACAAGGGAAAAGATAATTAGCGATCGCCCACCCATAACCAAAATTTAACCTAACCATATCTACATATAACACCACAAAAATAGGGCGCGAACATTTATAAATGCTCAAACTCACTCAGGGATTACTTCTAACTTCTAACTTCTAACTTCTGACTTCTGACTTCATAAAATCTACCCCCTTGCCAACGATCCCTAACCATTGGACACTTAGAATGACAATGTTGTTGGCAGTGAGGTTCAACCGTGAAAAACGTACTAAGTATAATTCTAGGCGGTGGCGCAGGTACCCGCCTCTATCCATTAACAAAACTGCGGGCCAAACCAGCAGTACCCCTAGCCGGGAAATATCGGTTGATAGATATTCCTATCAGTAACTGCATCAACTCAGACATCGAGAAAATCTATGTTCTGACCCAATTCAACTCAGCTTCTCTAAACCGTCATATTACTCGCGCCTACAACTTCCCAGGCTTCAGTGAAGGTTTTGTAGAAGTTCTCGCAGCTCAACAAACTAAAGATAATCCAGAGTGGTTCCAAGGAACCGCCGATGCTGTCCGCAAATATATCTGGTTATTTAAAGAGTGGGATATTGACTATTACCTAATTCTCTCCGGAGACCATCTCTACCGCATGGACTATCGGGAGTTTGTCCAACGTCATATTGAAACAAAGGCAGATATTACCCTTTCTGTCTTGCCCATTGATGAAGCACGAGCATCTGATTTTGGTTTAATGAAAATTGATGACTCTGGTCGGATTATTGAATTTAGCGAAAAACCTAAAGGGGACGATCTAAAAATTATGGCAGTGGATACCACTGTTTTAGGAGTTAGTCCAGAAGTCGCTAAAGAACAACCATACATTGCTTCTATGGGGATTTATGTCTTTAATAAAGATGTCATGGTCAAACTATTGGAAGAATCCGAAGCTCCAGATTTTGGTAAGCAAATTCTACCTAATTCGGCTAAAGATTATAATGTTCAAGCTTACCCATTTGAAGGTTATTGGGAAGATATCGGGACTATTAGGTCATTCTATGAAGCTAATTTGGCTTTGACCCAACAACCTCAACCACCTTTTAGCTTTTATGATGAAAAAGCTCCTATCTATACTCGTTCTCGTTACTTACCACCAAGTAAACTTTTGGATTGTCAAATTACAGAATCAATTGTCGGAGAAGGTTGTATTCTCAAACAATGCCGCATTGACCATTGTGTCTTAGGAGTGCGATCACGAGTTGAAGCTGGTTGTGTAATTGAGGACTCTCTGCTGATGGGGGCAGATTACTATGAACCCTTTGCAGAGCGTAAATCTGGGCGACAAAAGGGTATTGTTCCATTGGGAATCGGTGCTGAAACTACTGTTCGTGGGGCAATCATTGATAAGAATGCCCGCATTGGTCGCAATGTCCAGATTATTAATAAAGATCGTATAGAGGAAGCTCAACGTGAGGATGAAGGATTTATCATTCGTAGCGGTATTGTTGTTGTCTTGAAGAATGCCGTTATCCCAGATGGCACAGTGATCTAGTCAGTGTTTGAGTTTTAGTGGTTAGTTGGTAGTAAATACCGCTAACCACTAAATGCTAATTGCTAGTTTATGAGCAAACTAATTATTCTTATTGGACTTCCAGCTAGTGGTAAATCCACTCTAGCAAGGAAAATAGTTACTAGATATCATCAGTGTCAATTAATTTCTACTGATGCTATCCGTGCTGAGTTATTTGGTGATGAAGCAATTCAAGGACCTTGGCTCCGAGTATGGCAGCAAGTACAACAACAATTTTACCAAGCTGTACGCCAGAAATCTCTGGCCATATATGACGCTACTAATGTCCAACGTCGGCAACGACGACAAGTAATTGACCTGGCAAAGGAAAGTGGATTTACCCATCTAACTGGTTTATGGCTTGACAAATCATTAGAATCATGCTTAACAAGAAATCAACAACGACAGCGTCAAGTTCCTGAAGAAGTAATAATGAAAATGTATCGACAGTTAACAGATGCTCCTCCAAGTTGTGAAGAAGGATTAGATATACTCAAACGAATTACTAAATAGGGTTTGCTGAAAAAGTCTTTTTGCTGGGGTAGGAGACAGGAGACAGGAGACAGGAGACAGAAGACAGAAGATAGGAGATAGGAGATAGGAGATAGGAGACAGGAGACAGGAGACAGGAGACAAGGGAATGAGCGAGGAAGTAGGAGTAAGAATTGTCCCTTGATTTTTCTGCTCAACTCTTGCCTAAAATACTAACTTTTTGAGCATTTTAGACTGAAACAGGCACACTGCAATTCGACCCTAAAAAGGCTAAAATCAATATCAGTCAATGCTTCGATATTTAATCAGCAAGCCCTAATATGTGGACGTTGAAAATTATTGTTATCGCAAAGCAGAAAACAGAATAGAAGAGGTTTTTTTGCATTTTACTGAATAATTAAGATTTAAAGTCTCTGCGCATCAAAACAAGAAAAAAAATCTTTTAGTCAATCCTCTAATTTTAAGGAAAGGGAGTTGTTAGTTATTAATTACTAAAATGAGATTTTCTCTACATAAAATATTCATTAAATTTATCCCCATATTACAACTAAAAAAAATAGCTTTAATTCTGACATTTTTCATAATTCATAATTAACTTTTAATGTGGAGTTATAGAACTAAAATTTTTTAGTACAGCCATAAAAATTCAATACTTTGTAGGTAATAGTTTGAACTCAAGCTGATAGATGATAGCTGAGTGCCTATAGATAAAGTATAAATAAATATAGAGAAATATAGAGTACGGCAATTGCTATTACTCTTTCAGGAAAAACCGAACTTAAATAAATATTAAACCTTGATAACTTGAAAGAAGTAAAGTCAAAAATTAAAATTCAGCCCGATTGATTAGTTACTAATATCTGGCAGTAGTTTTTTTATAAAAAATGTTGCCAACTAGGAGATGGGTTGAAACTAATTTCTACTGGAGAAAACATAACGACCTTATCTGAATTTATGAATATTGCATCTTAAAAATCAAAAAAACACTTGAAACCAGATATACAGCAGATTCCAAGTACCTGAAATACAGATGTTAACTAGGGAATTTCTACAGTGTGGGCATCTTGCCCGCTATGGATGTACCTCACGCCTGATGAAATCTGCTATATCTATAATGTATATTACTTTTGACTTTTAATACTTGACATTTGTTATTGATGGTTTTCTTATAATTAACTACTAATTGACTTCTCTCTCGGTTAAAAAGGGACGTTCCATTGAACGTCCTTACAAGGTTTTGCTTGTAAAGATGTGGTTCATCAATTTGAAAAGCACTGTAATCTGAAAAATATTAAAATGAGGAGATAGATAAATGGCTACAACTGATTTTAAAGACTATTATTCAATCTTAGGTTTAACTAAAAGCGCTACTGCCGAAGAAATAAAAAAAGCTTATCGTAAATTAGCAAGGAAGTACCACCCAGATATGAACCCAGGTGACAAGAAAGCAGAAGCTCGTTTTAAAGAAGTTAATGAAGCTTATGAAGTTTTATCAGATCCAGAAAAACGTAAAAAGTATGACCAATTTGGTCAATACTGGAATCAAGTCGGTTCCACAAGTGGCGGATGGCCTGGAGGTACTGGTGGTACTACCGTAGATTTTGGAGGTTTCGATTTTAGTCAGTATGCCAGTTTTGAAGATTTTATCAATACCTTATTAGGGCGTGGTGGAACTCCAGGTAGTGGTAATGTTGGTGGACGACAAACTTATACCTACAAGACTAATACAGGTTGGCCAGGGGGATTTAATAATGGATTTGATGGTTTTTCTAATTTTGAAAATCGTCAGTCAGCAGCTTCTTTGAATTTAGAAGCTGAGATTACTCTTACTTTTGCAGAAGCTTTCCGAGGAACACAAAAACGTGTAGGTACTGGAGAAGTTTCCATTCCTCCAGGGGTTAAACCAGGAAGTAAAATTCGAGTTAAAGGTAGAGGTCAATTAGATCCATACACTAAGAAAAGAGGAGATTTGTATCTAAAGGTAGAAATTCAGTCTCATTCTTTTTTCCAGTTTGATGGAGAGAACTTACTTTGTGAAGTACCAATAACTCCAGATGAAGCTGTATTGGGTACATCTATTGAAGTACCAACTCCTGATGGTATGGTTAATGTTAATATTCCTGCGGGTATTCGTTCCGGTCAGTCTTTACGGTTACGAGGTAAGGGATGGCAAAAACCTAAGTCAGGGGGACGTACTGACCAGTTAGTACGGGTTACTATTACTGTCCCCAAAGATATTAGTGCTATAGAAAAAGAGTGCTACGAAAAAATTAAAGCTAATCGCACTTTTAACCCTCGTAGTCATTTGCAAAGTATATCGCTTTAGTTTAAGTCCACTTAGGTGATGGGGAGATGGGGAGATGGGGAGATGGGGAGTGGAAAAAACTGTTCCTTATCAATCGTTATCTTCTAAAGAATATCAAGATAATTTTCTCTACAAATAAACTCAGGACTTACGCAAATTGACTTTTAACCCACCATCTGTAGGGGCGAATACCATTCGCCTTTGCTATATGTAGGGTTTGCTGAATAGCATTGTAATCAATACCTGCAAATGCTTCCAGGGTTAAATAGGGCTTACCGATCTAACCTAAAAGCATTGACATATAAAGATTTTAGCCTTTTTGGGGCTTTTAAAAAGTGCGCCTGTTTCAGTCTAAAACGCTCAAAAAGGAGCGTATTTTAGGCGCATAGTTGGGCAGAAAAATTCAGGGAAAATTCTTACTCCTAACTTCCTCGCTCATTCCTATTTCTCTCCTCCACCGGAGGGGGAGGGGCGAGGGGTGGGTTGTCTCCTGTCTCCAGTATTCCCCTCCACCGGAGGGGGAGGGGCGAGGGGTGGGTTGTCTCCTACCCCAGCAAAAAGACTTTCCATACGCAAACCCTAAATATTGCTGAAAAAGTACAAGGTTTTTGGCTCAATTTGCATCAAAATGCTAATATTTTTCCCCTGACTATCAGAAAATTTGGCCGTAGCAGATAGTCTAAACTTTTACCTGTTGCCTATCATCACCATCAGACTTTTTCAGCAAACCCTAAATATAGTGAGGGCGAATGCCATTCGCCCCTACAGATGGTGTTTAAAAGGTTGATTTGCGTAAGTCCCGATCTATAAATCTATTCCTTATCAATCGTCATCTTCTATAGAATATCAAGATACAAGATAATTTTCTCCACAAGTAAAACTACTTCATTTCTTCTTAACGTGGCTGAATATACTCATAATCATAATATCTCTGATAATAAGAATCAGCTCGATCGCCATTACCAACTATTCCCAACATCGGTACACCTGCCATACTCAAGTCATCTAGAGCTAAACTTAAAGCTTCTCGCTCTGTCTTACCTAATCCCACTACTAACATTAATCCATTAGTACAAGCTGATAATAAACTAGCATCTGCTCGACCCAATAATGGCGCTGTATCGCAAATAACTAAATCAAAAGTTGTAGCTGCATCTTGAATTAATTGGTGCATCTGTGGTGAGGACAAAATTTTCGTTGGGTCTGGCGGAACAGGGCCAGATGTTAAAACAAATAGATTTTCATCCACGGGCGATCGCTGAATTGCTGTTTCTATTGGCACACCATCGGCAATTATGCTACTCAAACCCTGTTGGTTAGAAAGTCCCATCATATTATGAATCTGTGGACAACGTAGGTCGGCATCTATTAATAGGACTCGTTGACCCATAGCGGCGGCTGCCCTGGCCAAATGACCTGCTACTGTGGATTTACCATCCCCTGGTGTTGCGGAACTAATGACAAAAGAATGAATGGGATTTTCTATATTTAGGAGACGAATATTAGCATTTAAAGTACGGAAGGCTTCTTGAAAAGCTGAGGGATATAATACTAAGGATGAACTGTTATTTTCTTTTAGTTCATCGTTCATCCAATTTCTTTGTTCATGTATAGGAATTATGCCTAACAATGGCAACCCGATAGATTTTTTGACTTCTTTTGGTGTTTGAAAAACGTCTTGTTGAAATCCTTCTCCCAATTTAGCTAATAATATTCCTAATACTAATCCTGTTACTCCTCCCAGGGCAAGATTTAATATCATATTTGGAGATATTGTTACTAACTGACCATTTTGAGTTTTCAGCAATTCTGGTGGTGCTATTAATTCCCAAGGTTGTACTTTTTCAAATACTACTTCTATCTGTAATTGCTGTTGTTTTTCTAATAAATCTTTGAGTATATTATTTGAGTTTTCTAATTCTTGTTTAATTTCTTGATAACGCCCTACTACTTCTGGCATTTTTTCAATATATTCATTTAATTTTGCCTCAGCTTCATCTAATACTTTACTCCGGACTTCGAGAACTTCAATTTGATTCGCAGCTAAAATCATTTTATGAATTAACTCTAAGCGAACTGAGTCTTGAAAAGCTAAAGCCTTTTTACTTACCTCTTCTATATCTCTGCCAATAACTTTTTCTGCTTCTTGATTTAATAAAGGTAGTAATTTTTTTCGTTGTTGATATAAAGCTTGAATTTGAGGTGCTTTTTCTTTAAAACGAGCTGATTCTAGAGCAATTGTTGTTTCTACTTCCTGTAATTGATTTAGTAATGATTGATATCTTGCTGCTTGACTTAAAGCTGAAGCTATCAAAGCTTCTTCTGGATTAATTCCCAACTGACTCTGTAATATAGCATGGAGCGATCGCTGTTGGTCTAGTAATATTTTATTCTCTAGTTTTTGTGATTGAATTTGATTACTTTCTGCTGCTATTTCTTGACTTTTGAGTTCTGGGTTAATAAACAGATATTCTTGTTGTAGTTGCTGTGACTCCTTCCGTAATTCTTTGATTTTTTGTTGATTTTTTGAAATTTGTTCCTCAATAAAATCCAATCCTTCATCAGTATTAGTTTTCTGGTCATTTTGACCATATTCAGTGTAAGCTGCTGCTAATTTATCTAAGACAAATTTAATTTTTTTTGAGTCCGAATCTCGATAGCTAACTTCTATAATTTTTGTATTGTCTAGTCTTTGAATTTTTAGTTTCTCTTGACTAAAAAGTTGCCTCTCTGGTTTTTTAAACAAAGAATTATAATTAATTTCTGGATATTCTTTTTGTATATCTGCAATGATTGGCAGCATAAACTGCGGACTTTTTAAGACTTGAATTTGAGATTGATAATCTAAGCTATAGTTATCTGATTCTTGATTGTTTTGAATATTTTGGTTTGGATATGAAGTGATTCTCTCTTTTCCCGTGCCATAAATAATATTTGCTGCTTGTTGTTCCCAACTTTCTTGAGAATTTGTAGTTAATTTTTGTGATTCTGTGCCTAATTGATAATTAACTGAATTAGTAACTTTAACTGGTTCAACTAATATTTGAAATTTTCCCTGATATATAGGAATCTGATTTAAAGTCCAGAAATATGCTCCTGTTGTTGTGGCAGTTGCTACACTAAAAATCAAGAAAAAACGATGACATACTAAGTTCCAAATCTTATTTTCTTTTTGAGATAGTTTTTCCTCTAGTTGATGAAATTCAGCTTCATAGATATATTGATTCTGAGTCAAATTTTTCCTCTGATTTAGGAGTTGACCGCGATTATTATATAAAGATAATTGATAATTTTGTTCGGGTTCCATATCTATCAAGTTAAAAGTTAAAAATCAAGTTATTACTGTGAATGAAGCAAGATATATTTAAGAATATATGATTGCGGACCTGCAATTACTATATATCTTCATTGAAGAATTTTAATTTTAGAGCAGAAGGAAAAATCTTGTTTTCTCTAAGCTTTTAATATGTCCACATCCTTTCCTTAAACTGCTATATATTTTCTGTTAGAGATTTTTTTTTTCGGGTTCCATATCTATAGAATTAAAAGTTAAAAATAGAGTTATTACTGTAATTCAAGCAAGATATATTTAAGAATATATGATTGCGGACTTGCAACTACTATATATCTTTATTCAATAATTTTAATTATCAGCTAGGACGTATTTTCAGTTGATACTATTTGTTATATTATGTCCGGATAATTAGTGATAAAAAAATTTTCTCTTTTTTCTTGCTTCTTCCTTCTTTCTTCCCTCCTGACTCCTGAGTTCCCCTCCTGGGAGGGGGAGGGGCGAGGGGTGGGTTGACTCCTGACTCCTCTGTCATTTATTTATAACTATTCAACCGGACATGATATTACCTCTTGCCTTTCCCCAAATTGGGATATATTGCCTAAATGTTTAACAAATTTTCAACAGCTTAATAGACATTTCTAAAATTACATAAAGCTTTGAGCAAACCCCTGTATAACCATTTAATAGAACATCCCTACATTCTTTTTCAGAAATGTCTATCTAATCAATAGAGCTTAAGCAAAATAATGTATTTTTATCATTACTTAGGGATAATAAAACAATCTCAAGCAAATTTTTTTTGTTGCTAAGAGATGATTTGTAAAATTAGCTAAAACCCTTATTTAATCCAACTCTCAGGGATTTAGGTCTTATTGGGGTCTAACTCTCAAAACCCTTGTATTGCAAGGAATCCAGCCTCTTTATATTCACTTTATAAATCAGCTCTAATGTACAGATCCCTATCAATATATATAGAAAATATTGACTTGGTTAGGACATAGAATGATAATCAGTTAAATATGAGGAAAAGTTTTTCCCACTGTTGCTAGTTGCCTGTTGCCTGCTATATATGGAGCTACTGATATGTTAGTGGAAGGAAAGGGCACGAACATATCAAAAGCTTAGACAACACAAAATTTTTCCTTCTTTTTTATTGCTTCTTTTTTATTGCTTCTTTTTTATTGCTTCTTCCTTCTTTTTTTTCCTACAAACTTAATTAAAAATATCTAAAAATATCCCTAAAATTCTATTAATAGGACTGAAAGGAGCTAAAACACCTCTAACATTATCAGTCAAAGCTGCCCTACCAGAACGACCAACTAAAATTACATCATTATTAAGTAAAGTAGGGTTAGTTTCTTCATTAACTTTTGCAGAAAAATCTACCTGTACCTGACGACGAGTAACCGTACCATTCGGGTTGAGGCGAATAAGCTCCACTTCTTCAGTTTCAGCTCTTCCCTGGTTAAAACCCCCTGCCGCTAATAAAGCTTGATTAAGCGTACTATTAGGAACCATAGAAATTATCCCAGGATTAACAACTTCTCCAATAAGATTAATTTTTAGATTGCCAGGAGAAAAACTTGATGCGGTAACTTCAGCTAATTCATCCAAGTTAACTTCATCTGCTACTGGCACATAAATTGTATCTCCTGACTCTAAAACTAGGTCTTGGTTTAAATCTCCATTTTGCAGAAGTTGCCAAAGGTCTACTTTTATAACTTGTTCTGTACCAGCACGAGTTAGTCGGCGTACCATTATTTGCCGAATATCTGCAGATGGAGTAATACCTCCTGCCATTTTAATCGCTTTAGTGACAGTATGCAAATTAGTATTTTGAGAAGATGAAATATTGTTATCTGCTTCGGTAGAATCTGAGTTTTCTTCTGTAGCTGAAAGTTGACTTTGGTCAATACCTGTTTCTAATATATATGGACCAGGCCGTGCCACCTCTCCCACCACTGCAATATTGAGAGGTTGAGTATTAGTACCAGCAAAGTTAGCATTTACTAATTGAGAAGACTCTACTGGATTAACTTCAGTAATACTAGGGACAAATAAAGTATCCCCATCCCGCAGAGGAATATCTTGACGCAAGTTACCATCTTGCAGTAGTTCCCATAAGTTAATACTGATGACTTGCTCTGGAGCATTGAGTTGGGTGCGACGAATTTTGATTTGCCTGACATCTGCTGAAGTTGTCACTCCACCTGCTACCTGTAATGCTTTAGTCACTGTAGGTAATTGAGTTCCACTTTGAGTATCCTCCCCTCCATCGACAATGGGAGAAATAGTATATGAACCTGGATGTTGGACTTCTCCAGCGATCGCTATTTTCAATGGACGTGCTGCTAGGAGATTGAGATTAACTATAGATATTTGTAGATATTCGCTGTATTTTTCTTGAATTAATTCTTTTGCTTCATCTAAAGTCTTTCCCTCAACCAATACATTACCTACCAATGGCAAGTTAAGAGTCCCATCAATTTGCACTTGATGTTGGCCATTTTTCCCACTATATTCTGGTATATTAAAGATATCTATTTGAATGCGATCGCCGCCGCCCAGTGTATATGCTGTTGAGTCTGGTAAAGGAGTTTCTGGTTCAGGAATAGATATTGGTTCTGGTGCTGGAGGAAGCAGTGGTGGTTTTGCTTCCGTACCTTCAGGCCAAGATTCTGTGAGTTTTGGTAAAGTTGAGTTTGCTGGTGCTTTCTGAAATTTTTGAGAGAGGGGTTGAGCTTGTGCAGAATATGCCAATCCCCAGCAACTGGATAATAAAACTATTATTCCATAACTTAGATTTTTGGACAAAGATATGATTAGCAAAATGTCATCTTCCCAGTATCTAGATTTATTTTGCCTCATTGCTGAATCCCTCCCTATTCTTTAGATTACGCTAAATGACCTGATTTTTCTAAACTATTAATTATATGAGCCACACTTTCTTCTAATGTTTCTTTATCTGTGTGGCAAGTAATTTCTGGATTTTCTGGTGCCTCGTAAGGGTCGTCAATACCAGTAAAATTTTTAATTTCTCCTGCCCTAGCTTTGGCATATAATCCTTTTACATCCCGTGTTTCACATACTGCTAAAGGTGCGTTTATATAAACTTCTATAAAATTTTCATCCATTTCCCTAATTTGATTGCGTATTTCTCTGTAGGGACTAATTGCTGCGGTAATTGCTACTACTCCGTTACGACTGAGGAGATGAGCTACAAATCCAATTCTCCGGACATTTATATCTCGGTCTTCTTTGCTAAAAGTTAACCCTTTTGATAGATTTTCTCGAACTATATCTCCATCTAATATCTCTACTTTACGACCTCTTTCTCTTAATTTTTCTGCCACAACCTTACTGATAGTTGTTTTCCCAGCTCCACTTAAGCCTGTAAACCAAAGAATAAACCCTTTTTCCATTTTAACTTAATTTTTGTGAGTTTTGACTAATTTTACATTTTACCGGAATTTGTGAATTAGTAGTTAAGCAATACCCAATGTAACTAAATTTTTTGACAAACACAAATAAAATTTTAGGCCACCAACCTGTTAATAATTTTATTTACTGAATGAGGGCTATCTAAACCGGATAATCATGGGTAGGTAGTTGAAACATAGTTTTTGTTCTTTCATAATCTATAGAATTAATTTAGGTCTTAACTTTACATTCCCTTCTCTTCGTAAACCCACTTTAATAGCTTTTTACTCAACCCCTTTTGGGAATTTTAGTATTACTTACTCTCCACAATTATTGGCATTTTTTTAGTGTGAAAAATCGGTATAAAAGAAAATTAAATTCATAAATTATTAGTTAAATATCCTGATTGTATCTTTAATATTCGTATCAGATAATAGACACTATCACACGGATTTGACCTATGCAAAGTTATACAGCGATTATTCTTTCTTTTTTATTATTACTAGGTAATACTCCTAGTAGCAAAGCTTTAGTCATTGAAAATGAAGTGGCATTTTCTTCTATATTTTTCAGAGGATCTGCTAGAACTAAAACTCATCAAGATAATGCCAAAAAGGGAAATATACGAGCTTTTGTAAACACAATTAGTACTTCTGATTTTGATTGTGAGGTTGAAAATGACAAATGTCCTCATCGTGGTAGTGGACGCTGAAGCTTATCAAAATGTCTCTTTCTGTATTAAGTTTTAATTCTTAATTACATCTTTGTTAAAGTTACTTAAGGCTTTGGTTTTACGATCTTAACTCTCTAAAAATTTGTCAAAAATTCTCTTGTTAATTAACGAGAGAATTTTATTGTTTAATATCGTAGTAAGCTATGGGGTATTTAAACTATATAACTTCAGACCTTTAAGTGTTAACAGAGAACATCAAATCTCAATGCATTATTAACCTTAGTAACCATTGATACTACTGCTATTTAAGTGTTATCTATAGTACTTTTGTATGTTATATTGATATAAATATGCATGTCAGTCAAAAGTACACAGGGTGTAAAAATCTACTAAGATAACAATCTATTCGCACACTTAATTTGCGTGCCTGCTCTTACGCCAAATGCAAAAAGTCTCAAAGAAATATACTTGCTTGGTGCAAGAGTTATATTTGGCTGAATTTCTATTATTGAATTATCATCATAGTCAGCATATTTTTAATAGAGGATGATACTATGCCTCTTAAGTTTTTGTTATTTTGGGGATTGTCATGAAAAATGATACCGATCTGATTAATAGCCTTAGCCCCAGTGCTATGGATCAGATTATGTTATATTTAGCATTTAGTGCCATGAGGACGAGTGGGCATCGTCATGGAGCTTTCTTGGATGCAGCTGCAACTGCGGCTAAATGTGCGATTTATATGACCTATATTGAACAAGGTAAAAATCTGCGCATGACAGGACATCTGCATCACATAGAACCTAAACGGGTTAAAGTAATTGTGCAAGAAGTAGAAGAAGCGCTCACTAAAGGTAAACTACTAAAAATGTTGGGTTCTCAAGAACCTCGCTATTTGATTCAGTTTCCCTATGTGTGGCTCGAACAATATCCTTGGAATCCTGGGCAATCAAGGGTTCCTGGTAAAAATCTTACTACTGAGGAAAAGCGATATACTGAAACTAAACTCCCCCCAAATATGCCTGATGCCAAATTGATTAATTCTTTTCAGTTTATGGAGTTAATTGAGTTTTTACACAGGCGGTCTCAGGAAGATTTACCACCAGAACGCCGAATGCCTCTAAGTGAAGCTTTAGCAGAACATATTAAACGTCGCTTGATTTATTCTGGTACGGTAACTAAGATAGATTCTCCTTGGGGAATGCCTTTTTATGCCCTCACTCGCTGTTCTTATTCTCCAGAAGATGAGGAGGAACGCACTTATATCATGGTCGAAGAGACAGCTCGTTATTTCCGTCTGATGAAGGATTGGGCAGAACAAAACAACAAGGTAATGCGTATTTTGGAGGAGTTTGATATTTCTCCAGACCGCTATGAGCAAGCTAAAGAAGAGTTAGACGAAATCATTAGACATTGGGCCGATCGCTATCATCAACCAGACGGAAAACAAATGGTAGTACAGATGGTTTTTGGACCCAAGGATGATTAGTCTAATTACTTGTAAATTCCGATCATTGAGGAGTTAGAAGTTTTCTAGCTCCTGATTTAATTTAATTTTAAAGTGAAGGTTGGTAATTTGTAATTTGTAATTAGCAAACTTCTCAAATAGCTTCACTGTAAAATTATTCAGATAAATTTTCATTACTTAGCAAAATTTTCTATAGTCTCCTTCAGCATATTCTAGTAAATCTTCCCTAGTCATCCTACTAACTTTCCGCAAATCAATACTTTTTCCACTCCTAAAAATTATTGTCGCTCTTGTTCCTATAATTTTTCTTGAATATCAACCACTAGATAATTCCGTTTATCTTTTCCCCAGTGAATTTCAGCTTCATTCTTTCACTTTTAAATATTTGATTTTCCATCCATTTATCATCCCATTGGTAAGGATGCCAATAGTCTTTAACTAGCTATCAGCATTTTAGCACTAAGCTTTCAGCACGCTAAAAGCTTGAGTTTACAGCAGCTTTGGAGTTAGTGAGGTACAAAGTTTGATCGCTTTAGTAAATAGAAATCTCCAGAAAAGGTTCTTAAACCTTTATAGTACTGTTCCAAAATCGGTATTTTTGGAGAGGTCTAATAGGGAAGATAGATTTAGTCTTCAATTGTACCTCACAATCCTCAAAAGTGCTGTAAATCCCCGACTTCTATAAGTCGTTTAATTTTACAGAGGGGTTGTCCCTTCTAAAAAGCTGACTACTAAATGCCAATCAGCTGTTTGCGCAGCATTCTGTCAGGAAACGCTTTTTAAGTGCTTTAATTAAAAAATTATTTGGTGTATGAAAATATTCTCCATTATTTTGTTTCCAATACCAATAAGAGATCGTAGTCCTCAAAGCATCTTCCAAATCTTGAGAACAGTAATAAATTGCTTCTTCTACTTCTGAATTTAAAAAATATACACCTATGTTAGTCAAAGCAGAAGCATACTTTTTAATTATTTCTTGGATACCTTCATCTAAATTGCAAATAAAGCAAAATTTTGCCTCCATTTTATAAACAAGATAATTAATTTGCACAACTAAAAGGGCAGATTTTAAGTATTATTTTCCCCTCTTAATTGGCATCCAATTATTTGATATTATTTTGTACTTTTTCTTTTGGGTTTAATATCAAATCCGATAGCATCGGTGCTATTCAGTGTTAAAGATATGTAGGGGTGAACGGCCGTTCACCCCTACTCCCCTACTCAATAAAATGTAGAAAAATTTTTGATAAATGGTATATTAATTCCGGTCTAGACGGTGTTGACAATTAGTTGAGGTTTGTAGACAAGAAGTGGCTTGTCGAAGACTATCCCCATCCACTTTTTTCTTCTTCCTTCTTCCTTCTTCCTTCTTCCTTCTTCCTTTTTTCTTCCTTATTCAAGACTTAATTAGGGTTTGCTGAAAAAGTCTTTTTTAAGGAGTAGGGGAGCGGGGGAGTAGGGGAGTAGGGGAGTAATTTTTGGGCTACTATCCTGCCCAAAATGCTGAATTTTTGAGCATAAAGAGCTAAAAACTAGGTACTTTTTCCAGAGCTAAAAAGGCTAAAACCTTTATCTATAAATGCTTTGATATTTAATCAGCAAGCCCTAATTACTCATTCTCAGGTGATGGAGAAACTTCTACTTCTTGCTCATTTATTGGTGAAGAAATAGACTCTCCATCCTGTTGACTTTCTTCTGTCATAACTGGCTGTTCTGATTCTTCTTTTTCCGAACTTACAGGAGACTCAACTGCTTCTTTTTCTTCTACAGTATTAGACAATTTTACATCATTAAATAAAGGTCGATTAAAAGCACCTATCTTAAAACCTTCAACATCTGAACTACTAACATAATTCCACATCCAACCAGGACTATAAAGTGGCATCATCACTGCATTTTTCAACAAATATTTCTGAACTTCTATAACTTTTTCTTGTCGTTCTTCTAAATTAGTTGTAGTTCGCATTTCTGTTAGTAATGTATCCAGTTCATCACTGTGATAACCCCCCATCCAACCAGGAGAATGCCACAATGTATAAAGAAAATCTGGGTCATACCAAGACCACCCCATCATATCAATAACACCATTACCTTCTGTTTGACTATTTTCCTGTTTTATTCTGGCATTAAGAGTACCAATATCCATTGTTTCTAACTTAGTTTTGATTCCCACTTCTTCTAGTTGAGTTTGAAAGTTTTCTATTACTTTTTGACGGTTACCTCCTTTCCAGGTTAAAAGAGTTATTTCTAATGGTTGATCCTCACTATAACCAAGTTCCTCTAATAAAATTTTTGCTTCTTCTGGATTTGGTTTAATACTAAACTCGGAACAAAGTTTTTCATCACTAGGAAACATCACATCTGCGATCGCGCATTCGGAAGGTTTAATTAAACCTGCAAATACTTCCTCCGTTGCTTTTTTGGGATCTATGGCATAAGTTACTGCTTGTCTTGCTCTATCATCATCAAAGGGAGGTCGGGAAGTAACAAACTCTAAAAATACTATTTGACCAGTATTTTCAGCAGTATGAAGTTTGAATTTTGAGTCTTCCTTGAGAGCAGAAATTTCTTCTAGTGGGGGTTCAGTTAAATGAATTTCTCCAGACTTGAGTGCTGCTAAACGTGCTTCCCTTTCTGGCATAGTTTTAATTATCAATTTTTTGATGTAGGGAGTACCAGAGTTTTCTACTTGTCGCCCATAATTTTTGTAGTCTGGGTTGGCCTCTAGTACAAGTTGTTCCCCTTGAGTCCACTCAGTAAATTTGAATGGACCTGTACCTATTGCTCCTTCTATGCCAAATTTGTTGTTATAGGTTTGAATGGCAGAAGGACATATCATGCTGGAGTAAGGATCGGCGAGAAAGCGGAGAAAGGGGCTAAAAGCTTGAGACATTTTGACTGTAACTGTGAGGTCGTCTACAACTTCGACAGTTTCTATCGGTCCCCAACTGTCTTTGGTGTAGTTTTCTGTCTCAGGGTTGATCGCTCTGTCAATAGTAAATTTGACCGCTTTAGCATCAAAGATTGTGCCGTCATGGCATTTGATATTTTCGTTGAGTGTAAAGGTATATTCTTGGCCATTATTGCTGACTGACCATTCTTTGGCTAGGTTTGGTTGAATTTTACCTTGGTCATCGAAGGCCAAAAGTGTTTCGTAGATTTGATCGATTATTTGTCTAGATAAGGGTGATGTTGATTTGTGGGGATCGAGGGTGTCAGAGTCACTGTAGCGTGCCCAAACAAGGGTACCTGGTTCGGGGGTTGTTGGTGTTTCTGAGTTTCTGGTGGTTTGAGTGTTGTTGCAGGCGATCGCTAAGGTGGAAATTATTGATGCTACTGCTATGAAACGCCAAATTTTTTGATGAGTTAGTTTCTTGAAAAAATTGTTTAGGGAAAACATTATTAGAATATTAATTTTCTTTTAATTTAGCGAGCAAAATTTATAATCACATCACAAAATGTGCTGTATATTTTTTGATTTTTAGTTAAACTTTTAGACTTGACTATAGCAAGGAACGAGTTGGCATTTGACTTATGTTGATGATGAATCTTAGACAGAGAAATTCTTTTCTATTGCCTGTTACCGAAAAATTAATAATTAATAATTATTAATTAAATAATTCAGCTTACTCTGTCTCCCCTTTCAAGGGGAAAAAAGCGGTCGAGGGATGGCGAGGAGACCTCGCCATATCCAATCGACCAAGAGAAGAAATAATATTTCCTGATATTCCATTCCGTAACGGTTTTAACCAGAGGTAATTATCCATTATCCATTAATGAACTGTTCCCTGTTCCCTGTTATACAATGGGTTAAGTTTTGTTAAAATATCAAATGTAAACTTCATTAATAATATTAGGTAAAACTTTGTTAGACGAACAGGCGAAGAAAACAATATTGCGTAAGATTCCTCACGGATTATACATCTGTGGTGTTAAAGATGGTGAGGAAGTTAATGGTTTTACGGCCAGTTGGGTAATGCAAGCATCTTTTGCGCCTCCCTTAGTTGTTAATTGTGTAAACAAAGATTCTATATCCCATGCCATGATTAAGGCTAGTGGGGTATTTTCTCTGAGCTTTTTAGCCGCAGAACAAAAAGATTTAGCTCAACAATTTTTCAAACCTCAACGTCGTGTGGGAAATAAATTTGAGGATATAGAATTTTATCTGGGAGAAACTGGATGTCCAATTATTTCAGATACTCTTGGTTATGTGGAATGTAAAGTTGTTGGTGCTGTAGAAGAGGGCGACCATACTGTATATGTAGGAGAAGTAATTGCTGCAGGTGTACATCGTGAGGGAGACCCTCTATTGTTAGAAAGTACAGGTTGGAATTATGGTGGTTAATAATATATAGTAATTTCCATGTTGGTGAGGTGCAAAATTTGTTTTTTTTAGGGAGTAGGGAGTAGGGAATAAGAACATAACAAAAACTACTCTACCTCAGTAGCTTAAGAAACACTATATATTAATTGGCACTCAGCGATCGGCTTTTTGATGTTTATGAGTGCTATATAGATATAGTTTTGATAAATAGCTCTTTAGCTCATATCTACTAGATTAAGCTATAACCATTTTTTTATTGTTAATTATTGCTTTGCCGATTAAATCTAAAAGCATTGACATATAAAGACAAGAGCCTTTTTGGTATCGAAAAAAGTGCAAATTTTTCAGCTCTTCATGCTCAAAAATTTGATATTTTAGGCGCATAGTTGGGCAGAAAAATCATTCTTACAATTCTTACTCCTACCTCCTCTAAATCCTCCTGTCTCCTGTATTCTGTATCCTATATCCTACCCCTACTAAAATACTTTTTCAGCAAACCCTAATTATTGATTGATTTATGCCACTAATTAAAGTTAAAACTTCTGTTTCTCAACCAGAAAAAGATAAAATTGACATCCTCTTAAAAAACCTTTCCTCTGGTATGGCGAAGCATTTTGGTAAATCAGAATCTTATGTAATGACTACTTTTGAATCAGATATTCCCATGACTTTTGGTGGTAGTAGTGATGAACCTGTCTGCTACATGGAAATTAAGAGTATTGGTAATATGAATCCTCAGCAAACAAAAGGGATAAGTCAAGATTTTTGTCAACAAATTAATCAGGCTTTAGGCGTACCAAAAAATCGAATTTATATAGAATTTTCTGATGCTAAAGGTTCGATGTGGGGCTGGAATAGTTCCACATTTGGTTGAGTTTTCTACCTTTTTTAAGAGAATTATATAGGGTAGTTTTAACTAATAATTTAGTCACTCTAAATTATTAATAACTATTGTTAAAACTGCCTTTGTCAAAATATTAAAAATCCGGTTATACTTTTGTGATCAATTTTTACTACAAATATTTCAGTTATTACTAGGAGTCAGGAGTCAGGAGGAATAGTTTTTCAGCATTTATTTATATTATGTCCGCATTTCTTAGTAATCAAAAACATCATCTTCTGACTTCAACGGTAAATCTCTCCATACTCCCTGCTCCGGTGCTCCCTTATTTATAAGTATTTAACCGCACATAATATTATTGAGTTGAAACTTGATTTTTAGTCAAAGAGACATTATGGGTAAAGTCTAGAAATATAGTAATTTCAAATAAGAATGAAATACTTTTTCAGCTAAAAGTCTTTCAATGGAAGAAACGCTTGTCTCAATCTAAAATTGAAATGACTATAACTCAAATTCTGCGTAACATTATTTTTTTATCGATGGTATTAATGTCAAGAGATTTTTGAAATCAACTCAATAGGACTACAAAATAGTATTACTTTGACTAAATAGGATTGTAAAGCTTCGCCAAAATTAAAAAAATATCTATAGCACTACCCATTAAGACTAGGACAGTTAAAAAACTTCAAAACATTACAGTTAAAAGTTTTTGCTCTAGCTGATAGCTGATACTAAATCCGGTTTAGAAAGAACCGTTATAGCGCTGCGCGCAGGTAACAGCTCATTTGGAACTCATTTGGGGGAATAAAAAGCTGATAATATAAGATTTTAGCTATTGGACACTTCCTGCAATTTGTAAATATGCCAGCGCACATTGCTATATTATGAAGGTAAGGCAGTTCTGCTGAGGGCAGAATGCAGAAGGGTTAGAGAGTAAGAGCGAAAAACGGACTTTTGATAACCGGATTTGGTATGATAACTGAATGCTTATAGCTGAATGCTTATAGCTATATCTTGAATTTATTTCAGTGTAAAAATCCGCCTAAATCAATCAACAAGGCGGAGTAATTAATTCAAGAAATAATACTTATATTGAATAATTCCTCTAGGAATTTATGGAAATACTTTAACTTACTTTTAACATGGAAGTATTCAATAAATTACATTCTGAATCTTCTGAATGCCAAGCTAAACCATCAAAGGCAATTTTCTCAATCAAACTAGCTAACCGTAATGCTTTAAGAGCTTGTTCTCCTCCAACTGAAGGTTGATTTCCTCCACCCACACAATGAATAAAATGCTCTAACTCTGCATGAAGAGGTTCAATATTGCTAGTATAAACCTTTTCAATTAAACCATCCTGACGATAAAGAACCTGACCATAATCTGTCACATAATCTGCTGTTGTTTGCCGATGAATCAGAATTTCATTATTCAGAAAATCTGCTTCTGTCAAAGAATTTTTACAGTGAGCAACAATAGAACGTAATTTTTTATGTGTCACCTTACTAGCAGTTAAAGTCGCTACAATACCATTGGCAAAACCAAGAGTAGCTGTTACATAATCTAAATTTCCAGAACTAGAAACACTACTTCCACTAGCAGTTAGTTTGACAACTGGAGAAGCAACTAAATCTAGTAACAAATCAATATCATGGATCATTAAGTCCAAAACTACAGACACATCATTAGCTCGATGAGAATAAGGACTCATCCGATGAGCTTCTAAGGCCAATAAATCTTCAGTTTTTAGGACTTTAGTAAGTTCTTGAAAAGCAGGATTAAATCTTTCTATGTGACCCACTTGTAAAATTCGGTTAGCTTCAGCAGCAGTATTTACCAAAAATTCGGCCTCGGCGATACTAGCAGCAATAGGCTTTTCCATTAAGATATGGACTCCTGCTTCTAAGCAAGTCATTCCTACAGCGTAATGCTGAAGAGTGGGAACTGCTACACATACAGCATCAACATGAGGTAAAAGGTCTTTATAATCCTCAAAAAAACGAACTTGATATTTACTAGCAGTGTCGAGTCCTCTTTCCACATTAATATCTGCGACACCGACTAATTCTGTATCTTTGAGCAAATTTAGGACACGGGTATGATGCTGTCCCATATTACCAACCCCAATAACTCCTACACGAAGAGATTCTGGTTGACTATGTTTAGTAAAAACGGATGAATATACTTTAGACATTCTATTTAGCACTCCTAGATTCTCCTCCACCACACCTAATTTAGAGTAAGGTAATAGGTTTTTTGTTCAGTCTTTGCAAATTTATCTTATATTTGCTGACTGGGGCTAGTGCTATAACATTCTAAGTAGGTGGCGTTAAAAATTATTGTGATGAAAAAGTAGGTAGGGAATCTGTCCTATTGGCGACGTTCATCAATTGATAATGGATAATGGATAATTACCTCTGGTTAAAACCGTCCTTGATTGAATATCAGGAAATATTATTTCTTCTCTTGGTCGATGGTCGGCCAGCTCCGAGATCTCGCCATCCCACCCTACGGGAAGCTCCGAAGATCAACCGCTGTCTTGGTTGATTGGATATGGCGAGGGGACCTCGCCATCCCTCAACCGCTTTTTTTCCCCTTGAAAGGGGAGGCTTTTAACCAGAATTATTTAATTAATAATTATTAATTATTAATTATTCGGTAAGAGGACAGATTCCAGAAGGGAACGGCTTTGTCATTTATTTGAGTTGGTAAATTTTCTGAGGTAGTTAACAAAGTAACCAAGTCAGTAGGGGTGGTTTCTGTTCCGGAATACTTTCAGTCCGCAAATGCAAAGCAGAACCTAAATGTGTAATTAGGAGCAAGACAAACACCAAATCACCAAGTCAGTAGGGGTGGTTTCTGTTCCGGAATACTTTCAGTCCGCAAATGCAAAGCAGAACCTAAATGTGTAATTAGGAGCAAGACAAACACCAAATCACCAAGTCAGTAGGGGTGGTTTCTGTTCCGGAATACTTTCAGTCCGCAAATGCAAAGCAGAACCAAATCACCAAGTCAGTAGGGGTGGTTTCTGTTCCGGAATACTTTCAGTTCGCAAATGCAAAGTAGAACCTAAACGCGTAATTAGGAGCAAGACAAACACCAAATCACCCGCACAGAAGTTGTTTTTGTCACGGGTTCCCTTGCAGATATATCCTCTAAAGGACTGTGCTACCAGGTGCGTCTGTAACACTCCGCGGGGTCGCACCACTGTTCCCTGTATCGTGACTTTAGCAATATTTGATCTTTTCTTTTGCGGGTTTAATACCCCACCGTCAGTTGCGGTGCTTAAAATTGCTTGGGGTTATAAGACACGAAGTGGCTTGTCGTTGACTATCCATCAGCAATTTTCCCCTCAGTGCAAGATGGCAGAAATAACTAACCAGTTACAAAATCCTAAAAGCCTTACCAATCAATACTTTTGACTTTTGACTTTTGACTTGCGCGTAGCGGCACTTAGCTCCCGCAGCTCCCGCTGCCTTCTGCCTTGTTCAAGGAATTGGTATAAAAATTAGTATGTTATTAGTATGACTATTACTGTACTTGAAAAGCATACCAAAATATAAAGAAAATATTACGATTTTCCAAATTTACTAAAGCTGTATGAAATAATAGAATCTAATAAATATTAAATTGAGGCCAGCAAATATAAAGGCCTTAAATATAAAATTCTGAAAACACCAATCTCTTGTTTATTAAGGGTTTGGTGTTTTCTAATTTTGAGGTAATTTCTAAGAATCGAAGCAATCAAAAATTAGTTCAATATTTTTCGATGACAACAATAGTAATTAAAATAGGCACTTCCAGTCTGACTCGTTCTGAATCGGGAAATTTGGCCTTGTCCACAATTGCTAGCTTGATCGAGACTATTACCAATCTACGTTCTCAGGGACATCGAGTAGTTTTGGTTTCTTCTGGAGCAGTTGGTGTAGGTTGCGATCGCCTAGGACTAACTGAAAAACCTCGTAATATTGCCATGAAGCAAGCAGTAGCAGCAGTGGGTCAAGGAAGACTAATGCGAGTTTACGAAGACTTGTTTACATCTTTGCGACAAACAATGGCTCAAATATTACTGACTAGGAGCGAGCTTGCACGACGTAGTAGTTACGTCAATGCTTACAATACATTTCAACAATTGTTACGAATGGATGTAGTCCCAATTGTGAATGAAAATGACACTACTGCTGTGGAAGAACTGAAATTCGGGGACAACGATACTCTATCAGCTTTAGTTGCTGGTCTAGTAGAAGCTGATTGGTTATTTATATTAACCGACGTTGACAAGTTATATTCTGCGGACCCTAGAAATAATCCAGATGCTTTACCCATTACCTTAGTAGAGCGAATAGAACAACTCGAAGAATTTCAAGTTCAAACTGGAGATTCTGTTAGTGGACGGGGAACTGGTGGAATGATTACGAAAATTGAAGCTGCCAAAATTGCCACAGCAGCAGGAGTACGAACCGTCATTACTGATGGCCAAATTCCTGCTAATATACTAAAAATTCTGAATGGAGAATCCATTGGGACTCAGTTTGAACCTCAACCACAACCAGTAAATGCCCGCAAACATTGGATTGCCAATATTTTAGTACCTTCGGGCAAGCTGTATCTGGACATGGGTGCAGTTCAAGCAATTTCTGAATCTGGTAAATCTCTACTAGCTGCTGGTATTACTCAAGTAGAAGGAGAGTTTTATCCATCGGATGCTGTAGAACTGTGCAATGAAGAAGGTGGGGAAATAGCTAGGGGACTTGTGAACTACAGCAGTACTGAATTGCAACAAATTCTGGGTTGTCGTTCAGAAGATATACCTGATATTTTGGGCTATACAGGATCTGACACAGTAGTACATAGAGATAACCTTGTAATTAAATGTTAACAGCCTTCTCCTGACGGAGACGCTGCGCGAACGACTGGAAGTCAGTCCTCAAGAGGACCGAGTCAGTAGAATTTTTTGGCTTTGCTCATCGGATGGAAGCCTTATGGGGTATAGAACCCATTTGATAGCTATATAATTATGGTAGTCAAGTATTTTCGCACATCAATTTTGAGGAAAAATCTGAAGAAGGAGTGTTGAATTTTTTGTATTATTTCTCCCCACATCCTCCCTCTTAACCGAATAATTAAGGTAAAAATCCTCTCCTTTAAAGTAGAAACAAGCGGTCGATCTTCGGAGCTTCCCGTAGGGTGGGATGGCGATCTCCTCGCCATATCCAATCGACCAAAAGAGAAAAAATTTTCCTTTGAGTCAATCCTATGGGTTTTCAATAATAATTAATAATTAATAATTATTAATTAGGGCTGGTTGAATAAATCTCAAAGCATTTACAGGTAAAGGTTTTAGATTTTTTAGGTCTTGAAAAAGTACCTGGTTTTCAGCTCTTCATGCTCAAAAAGGAGCGTATTTTGGGCGAGAGTTGGGCAAAAAAATTCTCCCCTACTGCCCTACTCCCCTACTCCTGAAAAAAGACTTTTTCAGCAAACCCTAATTATTGAACTCCTGTCTTCTGTCTCCTGACTCCTTCTTCAAATCATTGTTTCTGGTGGAGCAACATCAGAACCAACAACTACACTACCTTTAGTAGATTTTAATCCTGGTGTTTGAGTAGTTTCTAAATGTTTATCTGAGTGAGCAACTGAATCAGGAGTGTCTAATTTATCTGGAGTGAGATTTGCTCCTGGACTTGGTTGTTGAGACATCCAACTTAGTCCACCTACTGCGCCGGCCATTAAAGCTGTATAACCTATATATAGATGAATGGGACCTATACCTAATCCAATGTCCTTATTGGAGTTAGACCAAGATGGTATTAAGCTTTGAAGTGGATCGGACATAGGTAAAGCTTCTGCTAAAGCTACTCCATCAAATCCTAAAGCGTTACCTATACGAAAGATGAATCCTCGAAGATATATATCTTCTGGTAGTTCATCTGTTTGGCCTTTTTCTATAGCTTCTAGATAATGAAGAGGTACAAAGGTTTGTTTATGAATTTGTTTCATAGATAAACAACGCATTTTTCGTGCTTTTTGTAGTTTTTCCCCTAGTTGCTGTAAATATGTATTTCTTTCTTGAACTAATAAGGCTGCTTTTTCTGCTTTTGTAAGTTTTTTTCTCCGTTTTCGTCGATTATTTTCTAGTGGTAACTCTTCTGAGGAGTTTTGGTTATTTTCTGAGAGATTAGTTTCCATATTGTGGGAATCTATGGATACTAAGGTTGACTCAGTTGTAATGTCTGATTCTACGGTAGTAGTTAGGTTAGTACTCATGTGTGTTTGAGGCTGATTTTGATGACTTTGGATTAACTGTTCCTGATTCATTTGTTGGTAATTAATACTTTTTTTCTGCTCATTCGTATGGTAAGAATGAGAGTCAATTGGGTCTGCTGAAGATGTTTTTTCTTCTGGTATTAATGTTCTAGTCAAGTTTTTTAGGCTGAGTTTTATTGCTTCTAGTCCTAACACTTTGATTTGAGCTTGGTTTTGAGCTACTGCTTCTTCTAGAGAAGTTTTTATGTCAGTCAACATTACACTATATACTTGGCTAGTATAAGTTTCAGTTTCGATATTACTCAGTAGCGATCGCCAATCATCTTGACAAATTTCTATAGGAATATGACCAGAAAAACTATAGCCAGATGTAGGTTTTAATTCCATCTTGGGGTTTGAGTTTTATATATTAATAGGAGTAATCTAAGTAATTTATTCTGGAATTTTGTGTTGATTCCGGATATAAAAAGTGCCAAGATTTAATTTTTGTTTTTTATACAAGTTTCCAAATATTTCAGTTTTTTTACTGGGAAATTTTTCTAACGAGTAACCTTTAATTTATCTATTGCGAAATAGTTTTTGCAATTTAAATTTAATAAGGTCATTAATTTTATGTAAATTTTATAGATAGATTAATTACCTACAAATTAATAATCCAGTTAAAGTATCAATAGAAAGTGCAATTCTACAAAACCATAACTGAATATACAATTTTTTTTCTCAAATAATTCTTGAATATAGTTTATAGGAGTTTTCAAACAGATAGGCTACAGTAGCCAAAGCATTCTCCTACTGCCTACTCCCTGGTTTCTCTCTTGGTAAGCATTCCCTTACCTCTACTTCTTCCAGTGTTAAATGCCTCTTATGGATCAGCTAAAGCTAACGGCGATGCGGGGTCGCATCGCTACTCCCATGCCCCAAAATAATTTTGTAGTCTACTTAAATGAATTGCGCTGTAAAAACGCAATTTTACTGACTACTTATAAACCCGATCTAGTAAAAATAGTCCTACGACAATTCCGATAAAATGAGCCACAATAATGTGAGTATTACCCAACAGTATAATAATATCCGGTGTAAATTTTTCTAGTTCTGTAGAGTTAAACATAGACGCTCCCATAACTAAAGATTCGCCTAATAAAATACCTCCAATTGCTTCTGCTCCTAATAAAGTTAGAGTAATCCCAACCAAGTTCGTAATTAAAGTCCTTTTCACTTGTTGAGTTGTATCTGCCCTGCTTGGCCTTGAAGAATCTGTAGGCACTCGTAATTTCCTTGCCAAGCGAGTGTAACGAAATGACAAGAAGATGCTGAATCCTAGTACCACAAGTCCACAAATTGGAAAAAAGAGGCTACCTCCCGCACCTGCTTCATCCATTTGATTGGGTAAGATGAAAGCAGCAAATAAAAACATGAAGCCTGAAATTACCCCCAATGCAAGTTGGGACCAGAAACAAGTCCATCCGCCGAACCGGAGTGCATTAGCTACTTGTTTAACAGCAGTTGGTAGGTCTGATAAGTTTGACATATTTATGCTTATGTATTGTCAATACTTTGATATACTCACGACGTTGCCCTTGAGAGAAAACGCTATAGGTGGTTTTTGTTTCTCGTGCACCGACCGGACCAGATTCATCTTGTCTGGTCTAAAGGTGCGCTCCTAAAGACTTGCCAAAACATTCTTAGAGTTTCCCCAATGATAGACTGGCGTTGACACTATCTAGACCAGTGGCCTAAATATATTTAAGACTGTAGCATTTATGCCGACATTTGAGCAACATGAAAGATTTGGACTGATATTCCCAGTAAGATTCTGAATTAAGGATTACAGCGGGGGCTTTTTGTGGATATTCGATCAAATTTTGGCAATATGGTTGACTCTAGGTCAACTCCTTTTAAAATATATTTAAGAATTGTAAACAAACAACTCTATTTGTAAACGTTATTAAATTTGAGACCTACTGATTATGACACAACCACAACCTACTACGAAACCGAATCTGGATGAACCAAAATTCGGTTTTAACCAATATTCAGAACGTCTGAATGGTAGAGCAGCTATGATTGGCTTTGTATTAACTCTGGCAATTGAATACTTGACTGGAGAAGGTTTACTATCTTGGTTAGGTCTCAATTAAAGTTTTAGCTATACCTAAATTATAGAGAGCTACTATATATAATAGGGATAGAGGTTAAACCAATACAAAAGTCTATGTATCATAATAAATGTTGAAAGAGATCGAGCCGTTATAATCGCAGTTATTTAACGGTGATACGGGGTCTATAAACTGCGCGGGAAACGTACGCAGACAGCCCCTCATAAATTTCAACCAGAAAAATAATTGAGCAATACGCGCGCACATTTTTGGCGTTATAATCCTATCAATAGCCATGGGACATATAGCTCGATCAAAGCGCACCGCCTGCGCTCAGGTAATCTCAGGGTAAAGACGGAGCAAAAAAGCTTCTGGAGATGGTAGTAGTGGGGGTAAAACTCAGTTTATTTGATTTGTTACCTAGTTAAGAATCTAAGATACAAGAATCTCACGTTATAATCGCACTTATTTAACGGTGAGAGTGTCAAAATAAAGATATGGTAAAGTCATGTTGTTGGTAAGCCTAATATTGTCAACAACTTACCAACAATTTCTATCTAGTTTGCAATTATACTGCATTAATCTAGACTATTCCTAGAGTGAGAATTAGTTTTATGTAGCAATTAATCCACTATTCACCTTGGCAATCTCAATATATGAATTGTAATTTTGGCGAAATACCAGGTTATTATAATTTTGTATTAATTGCTCAATATTGAATATTTAAGAAAAAATCAAAACTAATTTACTGATTTAAAGTTTAATACGGCAGTATAGTTAGTTATACATATCTATAAGAGGATAAAGGGAATTTATTAAATAATTAGCTAAATTCCTTGAAATTCAAGAAACTTACGAGTAAATTTAAGTTGTATCAAATTAAGCTTATGATCGACGCTTTATGGCCAAAAATCTTAAAAACTGCTTATCGAAAAGATCCTGTAGCAAGCTTTTTTGTAACAGTAGGATCGGTTGATGCTGTTATTGGTGGTTTAGGGACAAGTTGGTCTTTATTTAGTTTTGGCATAGGTACAGTAGGACTAGCAATTATATTACGTTTCTGGTTATTAAAGCGTTCTCAGATAGATCGAGCTACTCCTGTTCCAGAATATTATTTGCCTCCTAATTCTTCTCGTCCACAACTACCAATTCTAAGTAGAAATAAAAAGCATCTTCCTTAAATTAAATAATCAGCCATACCCCCAAGCTCTGATAAAAATTAGTCAAGTTCCTAATATAAAGTAGCTTTCTTGATTGGGGCTATCCCCTAATTAGAGATGGGAAGATTGAAGTGTAAATATAATGATAAACACATACTCTATAACCGGATTTTATATTAAGCCATTAATCCTAAAAAATATATGTGGACAGTCTAAAGCCACAGCATAAGGTAAGACATTTTCTACAATTCAAGAAGAAGTCAGGATACTTAGAAGTTGAGAAAAAAGTTTTAGTCTCTGGAATGATTATAACCCACATTCCGCACTACAAAATGTAGCACACATAGAGGGGAAAACTTGAGTAAGTATTTAGACTTAATCATAAATAGTAGGAGGCGATGTAGCTGCCGCACTTGCTCCGCCAACGCAAATCAAGAGGTTAATGATCAATCCCTACCCTAATTTTTTCTGGAATGATGTTGGCTAAAAAGCTGATTGTCAGGGGTTTTAACTTGCTTGTTATTCCTGCTGTACTCCATGAATGCTTTTGAGAATGACATCAGTTGCCGGAACTCATCAGTAGACATCTCCAAAAATTGCCAAAGTCCTTCTATCACCCTTAGCGATCGCATTTTAATAATTGCCAAGTGCTTAATTTTACACTGCTATTCAATTGTTGATGTTTTTGGGCCTTATACCTGTTTTCATCTCAAGTTTATCCACTGAGTAGATAGTATAGCAATGTGCGCTGGCATATTTACACATTATTTTTTGTACACCTTTTCTAGAGTGCACTTTGAGCTGGACATTGTAAATACCTGAGCGCTCATTGCTATATCTTTGACAACTTGGAGGAAAAAACTTCAATAACTCTAAACGCTCATAAGTGAGATTAGATATGCTCTTAACTCCAGAATTAATCAATAAATAAATCGACTGAAAACATTGAAATATCCAGGGTAAAGTTGGTCTATTAGTAGGACGGCCTAAATGAACTTGAATCTAGGTGGACTGTGCTGGTTTCGCTTCTGAAAATTTTCACTGCTTCTAACACCACAGACATGAAAATCTGATTTAATCCTGTGCGATCAAGTTGGTCTAATATCATGTCCGGTTGAATAATTAGACTTTGGTGGTAAGGAAGGCAGAAGGGTTTCTTCCAATTTTAACCTAATTCTATACACAAACGATGCTACCGGACATGATATAATACCCTTCCTAATCTATCATCGTTAAAATACTCTGCTTTCACCCCTTGGGCAATTAAATGTTCTATAGCTTTCCCCTCAAAAAATTGACTAAACAAATATAATGGAGATTCAACTAATCCTAACCCATTTAAAAGCATTCCTTTGACTGCTTGACCCCCTGTTATTTTTTCTGGTAACTGAACTCCCGCGTAGTTGATTAATTTTCTTTTCTATGCCAATCTCATCAATAATTCCTGCTACTAATCCGATCTGGGTCTAGGTTACTTACTTCTATTGACATTTTCTCCTCTTTTTTGATCTTCACCTCTTGTCTAGAATTACAGTTTGAGGTTTTTTTTTCTTGAGTCTAAATACTTACTCAAGTTTTCCCCTGTTCATGTACTACATTTTGTCATGCGGAATGTGGGTTATAAGTACTAATCATGTATCAAGTTCGATCAAAGTTTTATAAAAAAAAATAAAAAATGGGAACCTTGGTTCCCACTTTCCTGATTTTTGAGATTTTTTCTTAGTTGCTGTTGTTGCTTTTTGACTTGCCTTAACCTAACATTTCCTCCTCTGCCTTTAATATTTCTTCCCTGGTAACGAGGAGACTCCCATCTTTTCAACCTTTGTGCCATATCTTCAAATATAAACTCATTTTAGTATAACTGGGCAGAGAGAGACTCGAACTCTCACGACCGAAGTCGCCACATTTTGAGTGTGGTGCGTCTACCAATTTCGCCACCCGCCCTTACTTTGACTATTATAATCACTTCTTGTCAAATTTTGCAAGATATCCTGATATTTTTGACTACTTGACCATCTGTCAATTTCTCTAGCACGCAATACAGGTAATGGATGGGTTAGTTGAGCTGTTTGAAGTTGCCTTAAAACTTCACCCAGTTCCGTATTACTAAATTCTTTGTAAGCTCTTGCCTGAGCTAAAAAAGCATCAACATTAAGCTGAGCAGATATACTCGGAGAACCACCTGCCAACTTCATCAGAACTGATGCAACTACTTTTGGGTTTTGTGTTGCTAATAGAGCTGCGCGGTCGCAAGTAAATTCTGCACACCTGACCCATTCTAGTATTTGATTTTGTATGCTTTGAGCTATAATACCACCCCATGTCGAAATTTGTCCAGCAGCCAGTACAATTAAATTACCTAAAGTAAGGTATACTCCATGTTCGCATTTAAGATGTCCTAGTTCGTGACCTAATACTGCTTGAATTTCTTCTAAGCTGAGTAATTCTATCAAAGATGTATGAACAACAATGAAAGGTTGCTTACCTCGCATGGCAAATGTATAAGCGTTGGGAACAGGATGTTGACGAACATATAATTGTGGTGGTTCTAAGTCTACTGTTTGGCAAGCATCTAAAAGTATTTTGTATAAATGTGGTAATTGATTCTCGCCTACTAATACACTAGATGCAATATTTTCCATGTAGAAAAATTGCTCTCCTAATGGTCCTAATAATTGCCTAACTAATAAATCTATGCCTGGTAGTTGTTTGATTGTATTAGTTGCTTCTAAGTCTAATGGATGCCGAAAATTATCTGCTTTCAAGCCAATTAAGGGTATTGTTGCCAAAGACATATTTTGTTAATAGTAACTATAGTTACTGTGATTTTAGCACAATTTGAGAAAAATAATTTCTGTTTCAATGTTAAGGAAAGTTTTATTTTTTAGTTAGTTATTGTTATGTCGCCCAAAAAAATTAACTAAATTTAGTTTAAGTTTGATATTAAGTAGAGCAAGCTAAAAAAAAGAGGTTACATTTTTAATCAAAAAAATACTCAAGGCAATGAATACCAACTTTTGAGCTAATTTATAATTTGATACATAGCGCCCAAAATTTACCATTTTCTACTTAGAATGGTTTGGTGTAGTTCATTTATTCAAAAAGGATATTAAAAACTTTAAAAGCTTAAATATATACAGGATATTTCATAATCAATGAGGTACATGTGTGGCGGGAAATATGCCCGTACTTTATAGTTAATCTTTATTACCTCATATACCACTGAATTTTCTGTATGTATTTAAAAGTAACTACTTTCACTATCAAGTAGATAAATTTAATGTTAATAGAAGTTAATAACTTGATGATTAAAATCTAGAGAAAAAATGTCTACATGATTAAATATATGTATTCATTGCGACGGGAAATCATTTAAAAACGCTTGTTTTTTTAGTAAGTAAATTTCATCAACAGAAAGGTAAAACAAATCACTAGATATTCTAGAGTTATACCAACTTTATAAATGTTTGCTACAAATAGCTAGGAGATTTTTTAGGAATCAGAATGAAAAGCTTAGATACCATTTCCATTTTTGAGTTCATAACTTATCTTTTTGGCGTTGCTGAATCAAGGGATGAATCTTTTTTGAACAGGTAAATCTCATCCTTAATACTTCATACTTCCTTTTTGTCCAAGCATACAATTATCCCACAAATATGCAACGCTTCTTTTTAGTCAAAGGAACATCTCCTATAAAACTAATGGCTATTCGTCCTTACTACCCTTATTTTTTTTAAAATACTTTTTTCAAATTAGTATTAGATACCATTAAAAAATGGTGGCAAATTATGGAATTATATTGCCAAAAATTAGTTTAGACTTTGACTAAAAAAACTAATATTAATCATTACAGCAATTTTCAAATTCAAAATCTTGTTCATCAAAAATCTAAAATTATTCCTCACTGTGCAATACCATTAGACCTCTGCAGAATAGAGGTATTAGGGAGTAGGAAGTAGGGGGAATTGAAGAAGGAGACAGGAGACAGGAGACAGGAGACAGGAGGAAAATTACATGGGGATTCTCACCCCAAGTAATTTTGAACACCGTGTAGACGGTGGGGTATTAAACCCACAAAGAAAATGATAATTGATATATCTAGTGCGATAATTAATTTTATTTTTTATGATTGGAGATGTCTATTAAAAAAGTAATTATAATGTACTTTATCAAAAGATAAATTCGAGCAGATCATTCTATCTAAGATAAGTTAAGTTATCAGAAGTGAAGTATTGATATTGAGTGCTGAAGTTTGCCAGCACTAGGTAACTATTGAAAAAATTCTACAGATTTCTACATTTATAACAAAAATTGGTATTCCTAATACCAGTTTTATATGAGGTTGCATAGAATGATGAAATTCATTAAATATATCTATCTTTATCTAGGCTTACCTGCGGTCAATTCTGCTTGAAATATTATTCTATGCAGCTTCATTTAAATTTGGTATAAAGTAGTTGAAATTGGTTATTTATTGAAGCAATGATACTGCATTTCATCTCGCGCAGTTAGACCCAGACTTAATAAAGCTATTTATTATATGTACCTTGATACAAAAATATATTGATATGTGAAAAATAATCGACTATACTCTAAAAAATTGGAGAATAACATTAGAGCTATCTAGTAATGCATTGACAACTACAACACACCCTTATTTTTTGAGGACGACCAAAAGAAATAAACTACCTAATAGTCCATTTTGTTAGTTTCAATAAGATTCTAAATTGTCACAATCACTTATTTTTCATAATTTGATCATGTACTTAACCCATCAAAATTAATTAAATAGACCATTAGTTTCAAGCTATTCCTTATTATGAAAAATTAAATCAACTTAGACAGAAGTCTGCAATATTTCATGTTCTGTAGGTATATCTATTCTTTGCAACTGTGCTCCTAACTTTTGAAGTTTAACTTCTAGTTTTTCGTAACCTCGGTCTAAGTGTTGTAGACCTTGAAAAGTCGTTTCTCCTTCTGCGGCCAATGCTGCTAATATCAAAGCAGCAGAAGCTCTAAGATCTGTACCAATTACTGGAGCTGCTGAAAGTTTGGACACACCTTCTACAATGGCATGATTTCCTTTCACCCTAATATTAGCACCCATCCTATTTAGCTCTGAAACATGACGCATACGATTCTCAAATACTGTCTCTGTAACAGAACTACTACCAGAACACACACTGAGCAAGGCCATAAAAGGAGCTTGCATATCTGTGGGAAAACCAGGATATGGCTGAGTGTCAATATCAGTAGCAATCAGGTTTTTACTAGGTAGAATGTGTAAACTACCAGGTACTTCTTGTATGATTTTTACTCCTACTGACTGGAGTTTAGAAATAACTGCACTCAAATGTTGAGGAACAACTGGTGAAATAGTTATGTCTGAATTAGTAATTGCACCAGCGATTAAAAATGTCCCAGCTTCTATTCTGTCAGGTATAATAGTGTAATCTACAGAATGTAGCTTGGGGACTCCAGATATAACTATGCTCTTTGTGCCAGCACCAATAATATTAGCTCCCATAGCTATACATAAATTAGCTAGGTCTACTACCTCTGGTTCTTGAGCTGCATTTTCAATGATGGTTTCTCCTTCAGCCAAGGTTGCTGCCATCATTAATGTTTCAGTAGCTCCAACACTAGGATAGTCAAGATATATTTTTGCTCCTTGTAACTTTTTTTTACTACCAGTAATATAGGCGTTGACTATACCATGCTCAATATGAACTTCTGCTCCTAAAGCTTGTAAACCTTGAACATGAAGATCCACGGGTCTAGCACCAATAGCACATCCACCTGGTAATGGTACGCGGGCTACTCCTAGTCTGGCCAGAATAGGGCCTATAACAAAAAAGCTAGCACGTAACTGTCTAACTAATTCATAAGGAGGTTCAGGAGTATCTAAGTTACTCGCATCTATATGTAAAGTATTACCATCAGGTTCTAACTTTGCTCCCAATGCAGATAAAACCTGTCCCATTCTATTAATATCTGCCAGAGAGGGAACTTGGTGTAACCGACAAATGCCTGAACAAAGCAATGTTCCTGCCATGGTAGCTAGAGCAGAATTTTTGGCACCACTAATATTTATGTTTCCTTTAAGATCAGATGGACCATGAATTTTCAGTATTGACTGGTTGATAGGAGATGATTTTGGGTTCTCTTTTGAATTTGATGGTTGATTGATGGCTCTATCCTCCCTCAATGACCTAATTATTAATTTCCATTTTTGCTTCTGATTGTACTGGAAAGTTAGCAGATGTCTAGGGGTTGACAAATCCTATTTATTAATATAAGTTGCAAAAAAAAATTAGATGTCTCCGGAATATATTGATACGGTGTATAGGTGAGAAAATATGACCTATATCTATTTATAAATAGCTGCTTAATTAATTTTGAGTTAGATTTTAACTGGTCAGAATACAGTGATGTTTTCGACTACAGAATATAGAGGTTGTGAATGGAAATAGGTATTCCCAAGGAAATTAAGGATCAAGAGTTTCGTGTAGGACTAACTCCTGCAAGTGTCAGGGTATGTACTGAAGCTGGTCACCAGGTTTTCATCGAAACAGGAGCAGGGTTGGGTGCAGGTTTTAGTGATGAGAATTATATCCAAGCAAAGGCCAAAATTTTACAAAATGCTGGAGATGTTTGGAATTGTGAAATGATCGTGAAGGTAAAAGAACCTCTATCATCAGAATACCAATTTCTCAAATCAGGACAAATTCTGTTTACTTATCTACATTTGGCTGCTGACCGAAAGCTAACTGAAAGGTTGATTGAAAGTGGGGCGGTGGCGATCGCCTACGAAACAGTAGAACTACCTGACCATAAGTTACCTTTGTTAACTCCCATGAGTATAATAGCTGGACGTCTTTCTGTGCAGTTTGGAGCGAGATTTTTGGAAAGGCAACAGGGTGGTAGAGGTTTACTATTAGGCGGAGTTCCTGGTGTTATGGCTGGTAAGGTGATGATTCTGGGAGGTGGGATTGTTGGTACAGAAGCAGCTAAAATTGCTGTTGGTTTGGGGGCAAGGGTTCAAATTTTTGATATAAATTTGGAAAGGTTAGCTTATCTGGAGACTCTATTTGGTTCTAGAGTGGATTTGTTATACAGCAGTTCTTCTGCTATTGAAGCAGCTATTGTAGATTCCGATTTACTTATAGGGGCAGTTCTAGTTCCTGGTCGTCGTTCTCCAGTTTTAGTAACTAAAAGTTTGGTAGGGCAGATGCGTCCTGGCTCTGTGATTATTGATGTGGCTGTGGATCAAGGTGGTTGTGTGGAAACTCTACGTCCAACTTCTCATACAAATCCTACCTATGTGGAATCGGGAGTTTTGCATTATGGAGTGCCTAATATGCCTGGAGCAGTTCCCTGGACAGCTACTCAAGCTCTGAATAATAGTACTTTACCCTATGTATTACAGTTGGCTCATTATGGGAGTGAAGCTTTAGAAAAAAATCCGGCTTTGGCTAAGGGTTTGAATGTTAAAGACCATTTTTTGGTTCATCCTGCTGTCCGAGAAGTATTTCCCGATCTAAGTAATAATTAAGTTTAAAAATCACACTCCTTGAACATCATTAAGAATAGAATCATTAGATTTATATCAATATCTAAGATAAGATAAGTTTTTCAGCAATTTTCATAGATAGTTTTTTTTGAAATTATCTTCATTCTATCTCTTTTATTTCTACTACTCTTTATTTGACATCCTCTTTGGTAAATCGGTTCGATAAGTAATTAGGGTTTGCTGAATCAGTGTGCATGGTAAGGGTAGAAGTCAGGATAAACGGGGAATTATAGAGGATATAGTAGGAAGAATCGTCCCTTGATTTTTTTGCCCAACTCTTGATCAAAATCCTAAATTTTTGAACCATTACCACCTAAAATATTGCACTTTTTGATACTTAAAAAGGCTAAAACCTTATTTAGATTTATAGTTGATTAAAACTAGCAGAGTGATTATTTATGAGGAGGCTAAATTTATCTTTGGTCATATTCCTAAAACTGGAGTGACTAGCATAACACTATCTCTAGAAGAACGTTTTGAGGTCTAAAGACATTTTTATAGGAGAAAGTAAATATGGTGATAAGTTACAACAGATTTATGAAAAAAAAAATTGGGATGTGTAAACAGTTGTCATACCAATTTGATAAATGTTTGTTACAAATGGTAGGAGTAATAAAGAAGGAAGAGGAAAGAAGGAAGAAGGGATAAATATTGAAAAAAAGGGAAAAACAATATAAATAACTATCTAAAATTAACTGAACTAGCTATTTTTCAGCATATTTGAGCAATACCTACCTTTTTGTAGTATTCTTTTTTCAAATTGGTATTAGAGATAGAAGTATAAGATTTAGTTGAACAGGAAAAGTGGGATAAGTTTTTCACATTTAGTTGTTGTCATAAATCCTTATTCCAAAGCTATTTCTATCTACTAACCAAACCTATAACTAAAAAAAACTAGATTATTTTTTTGAACAGGAATTTTCCACCATTCAGGCTAATAAAAATTACCTTATATTTCCAGGCTTATCAAGTCTTAAATTAAATATTTGGGTGCTAAAGTTAATAGTTAATATTTTCAAAATACTCTTTGGGTAATCAAATAGTCTACTATTAAAGATTATTTAGATACTACTAACTTTTCTGAGTTTATTCGCCATCCTATTCTTTTCTGGTAAAAGATAATTCTTTTTATACTCAATAGACATGGCTATCAAATCGCGATCGCCAGATCCTTATAGTTGATAGAGTCATTAAGTTAGAAAAAATTGGCTCTGCATGGTCAAAATTATGCTAAGGCTGAGGAATCAGTTGTAAACTAAGCTCTGAAAATAAATCGGCTTTTAGAACTGTTAAGTTGATTCCTGAAGACCGTAGCTATATATATTCGTAATTCAAATTGACACTCTGAGCGTTAAATCTCGCGGTTATAACGGGAGTCCTCTTTCAACATTTATGATAGAATTTGATTTTGCTTATCATCAAAAATTTCTTTAGTCAAATACAGCAGGAAAAAGTGTTAAGCTTCATAAACTAAAAAAGCTATTTACTGCTGGTGAAATAACCATCTATACAGTTAAAGTTCACGGTGGAATAAGACTTATAAACCCCTAATTTGTGTGAAGTTAAAATGCTCTGCAAGATTATAGATTAATGTTTATATTATACCAAATCAACCAAACAACGTAAATAGGTAAAAATAAATGAGAATATTCTCAATAATCAGCATTTAATTAATTTTTGTAACAATTGAAAAGATTAAAAATTATCTTTGTAATTTTTAATATTTATTAGTTTTAGTTATAAAAAATATGGTAGTAAAAAAACTTAATTTAAAGTGATTGACAAATTGAAGTAGATCGGCAATAATAAAAAATTGTGATTTAGCGGAACTGGCGGAATTGGTAGACGCGCTAGATTCAGGTTCTAGTGTTCGCAAGGACTTCCGGGTTCAAGTCCCGGGTTCCGCATTATCTAGTGCTGCTACGCGGAAGTTAAAATTCAAAATTCAAAATTCAAAATTCAAAAGTATTGATTGGTAAGGCTTTTAGAATTTTGTAACTGGTTAGTTATTCCTACCATCCTGCATTAGGTATATGGAGTATTTCTTGATTAGCGATCAAAATCTAATGGGTAGGAAAATCACAATATCCTGCTCGTGTTTCACTCCTCAAATAAAATCAGTAATAAATACTAGATAAAAATATAAGTAGTGCTGACCAGTTTAAAAAATCCTTTAGTAAAGGAAATCCGTAAGCTTCATCAATCCAAAGGAAGAAAGGAGAGGCAGTTATTTTTATTAGAAGGAACTCATATCCTAGAAGAAGCTTGCCACAAAAGTTATCCTCTTTTAACTGTATGTTGTACGCCTGAATGGCAAGAAAGACATCAATTTTTGTGGGAATTATTATCTCAAAAAGCTCAAAGGATAGAATTAGTAAGTGAAAGGGTTTTGAAGTCTCTTACTACTACAGTTAATCCTGATGGAATAATAGCTATAGCACCACAAAAGTCAAAAAATTCTGTCAAAATTGCTAGTTTGGGAATTGCTTTGGACAAATTGCAAGACCCTGGTAATTTTGGTACTATCATCAGGACAGCTACGGCAACAGATGTAGATGGTTTGTGGTTAAGTGCAGATAGTGTGGACTTATATCATCCTAAAGTAGTTAGAGCTTCAGCAGGGGTATGGTTTAAGTTACCTATGGCAATTTCTGAAAATTTAAAGGCCGAGGTATTAAAGTTACAAAATCAAGGTTTGCAAATTGTAGCAACAGTACCAAATTCTACTATAAACTATTGGCAGATTGACTTACGAAAACCGACACTAATAATCTTAGGAAATGAGGGTTCTGGTATTTCACAAGATTTACTTGAGTTGGCTGATTATTCTGTCAAGATTCCTTTGGGTAACGAAGTGGAATCTTTGAATGTTGCTGTCTGTACAGCAGTAATTTTGTATGAAGTTCAACGTCAACGTCAATCTCAATCAAATTAGTAAATTATGAACCTATTCCAGTAATAAGATTTTTGCTAAAAACCCTAAATATTTTGATAGTTAAAAACTAAAGATTAAACTTTTCAGACACATTTTAATTGAACAAATTAGCCTGTGAAAAATAGTGGGATAGGTTATTATATTATTCTGAATCCGCTTCCGATAATGGTTGGCTTTGATGATTTGTTTCCATATATTGGTCTATGTCAGCGATCGCTTCCTCTAACTCTGATAAACCAAATTTTTGATTGGACTTTTCACTATCTTGAAGATCGGAATTAGACTTTTCATAGTTGGGTTCCTGAAGAGAGTTATCCAATTGTTTCTCAAAGCTATCAACAAATGTTTTTGCAGCCTGACTACGAATATCTTTTTTATCCATATTAATTTCTGTCCTTGTTATCTTCTTGTTAACAGTTCAACTTATTTTTATATAAAAAAAGGCATACAAACAGCAGGAGTCTAGTGCCGCTACGCGGAAGTTAAAAGTCAAAAGTTAAGAGTCAAAAGTATTGCTTAGTAAGGCTTTTAGGATTTTGTAACTTGTCAGTTATTTCCGCCATCCTGCACTAGATATTTTATTTCTAGATATCTTTCCGGAGCAAAAGTTAAATCTGCTCTATATTATTAATTAATAGCTAATATTTTGATGATTTGGGGCTTTTGATTTTTTTTATAGAGCGATCAGATTATTAATTTTGACTATCTTTGTTGAGCTTTTAAATTTGCTCTACAATCAATGAATATTTTAAGCTATTTTTAGCCATTTATCATTCAAAATGTATCTAAAGTAAGTTTATATAAACTCTTTTTAATCAAATGAAATCATTATCTAAATAGTAATATAAACTGAATACTTATAGATTTCAGTATTTTATCTGAAATAATGAGATTTGTTTTTTTAGGCTCATTATATCATAAACATATAGCTAAGAAAGAATTGGTTAGGACGTAGACTAATAACCAATCTTAGACTAGAAAATGTTTTTCCAACTGTTGCCTGTTCCCTGCTATAAAAGTTTTGTTTGTCGCAGCAAAAAAAAAAAGACTAAGTGAAGTAATGTCTGTATGCAAGGCTAGCTCATACAGACACGAATGAATAGTTTCCCAATATGGATTATGTACTTAATTTTCTCGCTCCTTGTGCTTTCAACTTAATTATTGCAGTTTATTTTGGTCAAGAATTAAGTTAATCTGGGATCTAGAGCAAATTAAGTTCAAACAAATCCCAAATAAAATATTTAGCTACATTCCTATAATTTCTAATATTATAGTTTTTGCAAACATACAAACAGGTTTTAAAAACAACAGATGACTCAAGAATTTGATTACGACTTAATAATTATTGGTGCAGGTGTTGGTGGACATGGTGCGGCATTACACGCCACAAGTTGTGGCCTAAAAACAGCTATTGTAGAAGCAGCGGAAATGGGTGGGACTTGTGTTAACCGAGGTTGTATACCATCCAAGGCGCTTTTGGCAGCATCTGGTAAAGTTCGAGAGTTACGGGATACTCACCACTTAAAAACTCTGGGTATTCAATTAGATAATGTAGCTTACGACCGACAAGTTATAGCTTCTCATGCTAGTAACATTGTTGACAAAATTAGAGGTGACATGACTAACAGTCTGAAACGTCTAGGTATAGATTTGATTAAAGGCTGGGGGCAAATGGCAGGTCAACAAAAAGTTATGGTCAAGACAGATAAGGGAGAAGAATACTTTACTGCTAAAGATATTATACTTGCCCCTGGCTCTATTCCATTTGTTCCTCCTGGAATA
>NZ_JAAHGB010000001.1:0-128097 GCF_010672695.1 Okeania sp. SIO1H4 | reverse complement strand
ATCGCGACTGACTCCGTAACAATTTTTTCTGTTTAAGAGTGATAATTTCGGGAAAAAACCATGAAATACTTGATAACATGGCCAAACTTGTACTCCTCAATATTTTTCTCTGGCGACAATGAATTAGTCCTGCCTTAATCAGGGGGGAACCGCTTAAAAAGGGGGGCGGTTTCAAAGTCCCCCTTGTCAAGGGGGATTTAGGGGGATCGTAAATGTATTTTTATGAGAAATGCTATAAAACATCTCTATATTTAATCAATTCTGGAAAATGAGTCAAAACTATCAAGTCTGGAAAACAACAGAACTTGCACAAAAATATCTTTCTGGTGTAAGAAGTGCAGTTCCTTTAGCTACCGAACAAATTGAAATTATCCTAAGAATTATTTAGGCGACTAGACCTCAAGTAAATAACTTTTTAGATTTAGGTTGTGGTGATGGTATTTTAGGTCAAGCAATTCTCAGTCAATACCCTAATTCTCAAGGAGTATTTTTAGACTTTTCAGAAGCAATGATTGAAGCAGCAAAAAGTAAAATTGCCGATAATTATCAAGGGAATTTAGAATTTATCAATCAAGATTATGGTTTGCCAGAATGGGTAAATAAACTTCACCGAAAAGCACCATTTGATATAGTTGTCTCAGGATTTTCTATTCATCATCAACCAGACATCAGAAAACAAGAAATATATCAAGAGATTTACCAATTATTAAAGCCAGGAGGATTATTTTTGAATTTGGAACACGTTGCCTCCCCATCGAAATTAATTGAGCAATTATTTGATGAATTATATCATGTTCCCCTCCGGGGGAACGTTATATTAGCTATCTTTAGTCATCTAAAGATGACTTCTGCTTTGATCCTAGAAATTTATTTCTTGGCGGATTCGCTGATAACTGATAACTGATAACTGAAATCACTTCCCTACCCTGGGTACAAAAAACACAAAATCAGTAGGCACGATCGCTTCAATATTTGGGTCATAACCACCTACTTGATTAGTACGCAACACCCACAAGGAAGCACCAAACTGGAGAAAAATCATCGCTAGTTGGTCGTTAGTAAACCGAGGTAGGAGCGATCGCCAACTCCCTACAACTTGCCATAAAGTTTTTAGAGGAGTCTCTACAGGAAACCCCCCTAAAGTTGTTGCTTCCGAACGCCAGTCTGCTCGTGCTTTTCCCAAGGGTGTTAAGTGATTTTCCAAAGCTTTCACTAGATTGACTAATTGTGTAAAACGCTGAGTTTGCTCATCATCAGGATGTTCTCTGAGCCATTTCATAATTAAAGGATTTAATTTTAACTGAGCTACCATCCGGTTTAAAGCTGTATACAGTGCTTGACTTGAATCTTGCACGCAGGAGTTTATGGGACTAACAGCAGTTGCACCAGTACCATCCCCAGTCCGATAACGAGCTGCCATGACATCAAGTTCTTGCACTATATAACTGAGTGGAGAAAATTTGATACCGTTAAAATCATAATCTTCGGTCATGGGTTTAAACTTAATGATAATTTCTGAAGTAGGACGCGTTCCTAACCATCCCCATTGCCGATCGCCCATATATTTCATCCAAGATATAGTACCAGCAACAATACCATCACAGTTATGAGTATAGATTTGCCGATATTCTAGATTTAACTGGAGTTCATTTGCTAAAGGTTCCCGTACTACCTTTGTTATTCCAAAAGCAAAATGACCGAAAAATATTCCCAAGGGCGAAAATTCTGGTTTTCTGCCACCAATACCTCCATAGACGTGCATGAATAGAGCTTGTTCGCCTTCTTCCCAAACCGGAGTCTGGGAAATTTCACTCTGTTGTTTTTCTGTAGGGTTGAGCAAAATATTTGCAATGTCTCCTTTCGGAGCAACCTGGTTTTGCCAATATTTATAATTGATGTAGTCTAATGTGGCTTTTTTTCCAGAGATTATTTTCTTGGGTTTCAGGGAAAATAAAGCACGAGGAGCGATCGCTTGTACGACAAATTTACCCTGAGCATTCTTCGCTCCATAAATATACCAACCCTTTCCATTTACAGGAGAATTTTCTAAACCTTGGTTCTGAGAAGGTGAAATACCATTGCGGTCAACAATGACAGAAGGAATATAAATAATTTCTTCAACACCATCAAATTCCTGAGAGTTGGAATTATAGTGACGCACTCGAAATAAGTCTTCTCCTACAAACTGGATAATTTTCACCAACCCATAAAAACAACCAGAAATTTGAATTGGTTCGCGACTAATATATAAACTGAGGCGACCTATACCAGTATCCTCAACTACTACAGGTTCCGGTAAAGCCACAATCAGATCGTCTTCCGGTCTAGCACCTGCTAAAGATTCTAGAGGATCGACATTTTGCCAATTATCAATCCGCTCTGGATGAATATTTCCCTCTGTCTTACTCACCCTTACGCGATCGACAAAATTAACATCTGTAGTAACAAGTTGAACATAAGTTTGTAAATGAGAGTCATCACCCCAACGTAAATTCACAACCTGTCCGACGCGGTGTTTATTTTCTGAATCTGTCATCAGCAGTTCCAACAATACACCTTTAACCTCCTCCCTTTCCTCAGCAGTCGGTAAAATTAAACGTCCTACCCATTTACTAATAGGTTGATAGAGTTGCGAATCAACAGATTGAATTAAAGGATAATAACTAGGATGATTACATAAAGACTGCTTGTAGAGTTCATAATTACTAACAGTTCTAAAATCTTCAGGATTTAACCCTGTTGCTACCCAATTTTTGGTTAAAATTCCAGAAATAATATCCAGTGTTTGCTGTAAGTGAGTACGACCATCTGGAAGCATAGCTGTTCCCATCGGACCAATTTCATCGTTATGAGCAACCGGACCCAGAGAAATAAAACTAATTTTCCCCCGACGTTTAGCATGATTCCAATTAGATAAGAACATAATCGGCCATCTTCCAGGAAACATTATCGGACCTAATCGTTCTACACTATCCTTTTCTCCCACTAGGTGATACAGACGTTCTACTACCATTGCTCCAGTATTGCCACTGATTACCCCCGCCAAAGAAATCGCCTCAATGGGTGCCCCTGTAGCTTGCTTGAGAAAAGGCACCGCCCCCATAGACATTTGACCGCCTCCACTGTAACCAATCAGAGCGATCGGTTTTTGACTACCGAGAGGATAACCAAAATAGAGGAGACTATCAAATAACACTTGTGCTAATCCTTGATTTTGAATCAGACTGTAACGAGGGTCTGCTGCAACAGCAACCGCTGCAACATTACGAAGATTAATAATACCAGCGATGGGGTTATTAGGATTTCTCTGAGCAATAGAATCAAGGATGTTCCACAAAAATGCTAAAGGTCGGTCTGTTGTTAGAGAACGGTTTGTGGCAGAGTAGGGCATAATACCTTTGATAATTACTACATCTGGTGGTGTAGCATTAGCTAGGCGATCGAGAAAATTTTCAACTATGGGTAGGTATTGGTAGGAACCTTGGTTGATGCCATCCAAGTATAAGACATAAATAGAAGCATCTTGGCGGTCTGGTACTTCTTCGACTAAACTACCTGAATATCTGAGAGTTGGTGGTTCATACCATCCTGCCCACCAGGTTAACGATTCTAGGGGAGTGAAAATTATTGAACAGAAAAGTGCAATTAGACTTATATATATTAAGTTAATGGTTAGTTTAAAGGTGTCATTCAGGGCAGTGTACCAAATGGTGAAAAAGTTTTGAGATAGGGGTGATAAAAGGATAACGATGGAAAAAGCAATAATTCCTACAACTATATATTTGATGATAGGTTTAATTTTTTGCTTTTGCTGTTTATCTGTTTTTTGGGGTAATAGGTCGGTGCTAATCTGGAAGGAACTAGATTGGTTTCCTGCCATGACAATTTCTTTTAGTTCTTGTTTATCTGTTACTAACTCAGTTCCAGCAGCAAGATTTAATAGCCATCTACCAAAAGCAGTAATAGGACGACCAATGGTGCGTTGTGATACCTGATGTACAATCCATCCTAAAATATTACAAGCAAATGCTGCCCAAATATTCAGTTGTGTGATTTCTTGTATTGCTCTTATTTCTGCCAGTAAACTCCACAGAGTCAGTAGAACACTGATAGGAATGCCAAAATATGGTAATCCAATGAGAAAGCTTAACATCTGGGGTGCATAACTCAACCCCAGAGTACGGATAACTGTCAGTAATTCTAAGTTGATATTAAAGATGAGGTGACTGACTAACCAAAGACTGATTGCCCAAAACCCAAAACTAAAGACAAATATAATCGCTGAAATTCCCAGACTGAGAACAAAGCGTAATCGTTTAACCTTGTTAATGAATAGTACAACACATTGAGCGATCGCTTGTGCTAAACCAGCAATTAAGACTACAGTTAATGCTACCTGAATGCCTTGGGGCAAACTATTAATTTGGTTATAAACTTCTGGGTTTAGGGTTGATGCACCTGATATGAGGTGCCAGAATTGGTCGAAAGCTTTTCCTGTCATGGTTTTAATTTCACAAAAATAGGTAGAACTCCGGGGTTCTCCTATAAGGGAATGTTTTATGGGATAGAAACTATGTTATATCATGTTCGGTTTGAATACTTATACATAACTGTTGTGAGGAGTCAGTCCTCAGGAGTCAGGAGGGCAGCAAGAAATAAGAGGAGGAAAAAGAGAAAATTTTTTCGTTTGCTGGCGCACAACGCGCGTTAACGCGGAGCGCGGAACAGAGTTATATCGCGCTCTTATCCGGATATGGTCCGAAGTGGTTATTTAAAGAGACATGATATAAAACCCCGCCTTTTAATACCAAATTCAAAAAAGGCCGTTACAGTATTAATCTCTAAATTCCGACCAGCAGAGAAAACCACTGTAGCAATATTTTATGAAATTAGTTGGAGGGAGGCTCAAATTCCCTACTTCCCCTCCCAGGAGGGGTTAGGGGTGGGTTAACTTCTGACTTCTGACTTCGTTAACCCTCCCCCCCTTTAATACCAAATTCAAAAAAGGTCATTACAGTATTAATCTCTAAATTCCGACCAGTAGACAAAAGCACTGTAGCAATATTTCATGAAATTGGTATAAGGCGAAATGTGTTTGGAGGAAGGCTCAAATTCCCTACTTCCCCTCCCAGGAGAGGTTAGGGGTGGGTTAACTTTTGACTTCTGACTTTGTTAACCCTGACCAGTTAAAGCATCTGCAAACGGATCGGGCAAAGCTTCTTGTACTTCCATGTCTTCATTGTCTTCAACAGATAAATCATCACTATTTAGATTTTTTTTTAAAAAATTTTGGTTGTGTTGGTGCCGAGTAAAATCTTGTAATCTTGCTAACTCCTGTTGATAAACAGAAATAATTTTTGCCAGAGACTCTGCCACTTCATTCCAACTTTCATCATCTACAATTTTTTCAGCAATTCCTTGAAATAAATCTCCACTTTGATTTTTTTGAACATACTCCCTCAATAATTTTCCAGATTTTTGTAAAGCAGCCTGATACGCTTCTCCATCAGACCACCAAAGTCCGGGCTGATTCAATAACCAAGTCAAAATATATTCCTGAGCGTGTTGCTCTTTTACCCAATTAGCAAGATACTTTAATTCATCCATAAATTACCTCTTGAATTATGCCAATTATCAATACTAATACTATGTTTAATTCGACTCTCAAAACAAACATCTTTCACGCTTCACTCCAAATTGATGGAGAACGTATTATTACTTCGGAATTAAGTTCTTCTGTATTTCCTTAGTCCGACTGTAGGGGCAAAGGGCTGTTTGCGTACTTTGACCGCTAGCTAAATGTAGCAAAATTTTTAATATAGCAGAAGGAAGAAGGAAAAATCTGATGTTGTCTGAGTTTTAAGCTTTTGATATGTCAAATACAGTAATGGCGATCGCTATATTTGCTATGAGAAAGGAGAGTTTAATTTCCTAAATTTCAAAATTATTAGATTTTTTTCTATACAATTTACTCAAAACTAACAATAATAACCATCAGCATATCTGACAACTCTAACTATACTAATTTTTGGCTGCCCTGAATACAAATAAATATAGCACTCGGGGCAGTTGTGTAAAATTATCTGTTAAAAAGGAAGCACTGGAGCTTCGCATAGGGAACAGGAATCGTAGTTTCATACTTTCTGGGAAAAGTTAATAGCCTTTAATTTTATACCCTACTAATAATTTTATACCCTACTAAACTTTTAAATAATTACCTTTTCTTCAAAAAAGAGGATTGACTAAAAAAATATAAGAATTATTTTTTTTATTAAAAGGAGAGTCTTAAAACCTAAAAATATTAATTATTCAGTGAATTTATTGAGTTTTTAATAATCTCTCTTGGTGCGGGTTCCTTTAATACTTTAGTCGTCGCGGGGTCTACTGTTTTTTTGCCTAGTTGATTCAGTCTACAATTCTTGTATTGATTAGTGTAATCTATCAGCCATCGGTGAACCTTTCCCAAAAGGTAGCTTGCCTTCCTTAATAGTTTATCTTTTTTGCCCAAAGAAAATTAACATCTTTGTTCTAGTACAACACAAAGCTTTTTTAATTTATTACACTTGATACTTTTATTCTCCATCTATCTAATAGTTTAGATAAATGTTTATAATTAATTGATTACTTAGCTTCATTTAATTTAACACTTTGTACAAATTATGATTTTGATTTACTTTTAATTTATCATCAATTATGAACAATATTTTATTGATTTATTTCCCAAATATACTGCTAGCGTTACTAAGTTTCTCTCCTTTAGTGTGCTAGAAAAATTATTAATTTCTTATATAATTACGGGTGGTTATAGAGTCATATATTATGCACAGTTTATTCTACAGTAAATCAAAGATAATATTGGGAGCCTTCTAAATATAGTAATTATGAACTTCACTTTATAATTAAGACAAAATAAAAAAAAATCATTCCCTGATAATAATATAGATTATAATTTTACGTTTAGTTAAACTTTAAACTATTGAAGCAAATTATCTATAACACTGAATTGATTGATACAGAATTATTAATTTGTATTAAATACGTTTTTTTTGTATCAACCTATACTTGAAATCTTAAAAAAAACCTTTACTAGAAAAAGTCAAAAAAAAACACCTGTAATCTAAAAACTGTACTTAAAATTTAGTAGAGAAACTCAGGGAAGTCAAAAGATTATGGGACAGCAAAAATTTGGTGTTATCGGTCTAGCTGTAATGGGAGAAAACCTAGCTCTCAACGTAGAACGCAATGGATTTCCCATCTCCGTATACAATCGCAGTAGCGATAAAACCGAGAAATTTATGGCAGAGCGGGCACAAGGTAAAAACGTCCATGCTGCTTACACTCTAGAAGATTTTGTCCAATCTCTAGAAAGACCCCGCAGAATCCTAGTTATGGTAAAAGCAGGAGGACCAGTTGATAAAGTCATCGAACAACTAAAACCTCTCCTAGACAAAGATGATATGATTATCGACGGTGGTAACTCCCTCTACGAAGACACAGAACGTCGCACTAAAGATTTAGAATCCACCGGACTAGGTTTCATGGGGATGGGAGTTAGTGGTGGTGAAGAAGGAGCTTTATGGGGACCTAGTTTAATGCCAGGCGGTACAGAGGCTTCCTACAAAGAGTTAGAAGCAATTTTAACTAAAATAGCAGCTCAAGTTGATGATGGTCCTTGTGTCACTTACATCGGTCCTGGTGGTGCTGGTCATTATGTAAAAATGGTACACAACGGCATTGAGTACGGCGATATGCAGTTAATTGCTGAAGCTTATGACTTACTCAAAAATGCTGTTGGTATTAGTAACGAACAACTCCATGAAATTTTTGCTGAGTGGAATAAAACTCCTGAGTTGGAATCTTTCTTAATTGAAATTACCGCCGACATCTTTACCAAGAAAGATACTGAAACTAGCAATCATCTAGTTGATATGATTATTGACTCTGCTGGACAAAAAGGTACAGGTAGATGGACGGTAATTAATGCTTTAGAGTTGGGTGTTGCTGTTCCAACTATTACCGCTGCTGTTAATGCTCGGATTATGTCTGGTATTAAGGATGAGCGTGTAGCAGCTTCTAAAGAATTAACAGGTCCGACTGGTAAGTATGAAGGCGATGCCCAAGCTATGATTAACAAAGTGCGGGATGCTTTGTATTGTTCTAAGATTTGTTCTTATGCTCAAGGTATGGCATTGTTGGCTGCCGCATCCAAGGAATTTAATTACAATCTGAATTTGGGTGAGTCGGCGCGAATTTGGAAAGGTGGTTGTATTATTCGGGCTGGATTTTTGAATAAAATTAAGAAAGCTTTTGATGAAAATCCTGGTCTACCTAATTTATTGTTAGCACCAGAGTTTAAGCAGACTATTCTCGATCGCCAAGATGCTTGGAGGGAAGTTGTTGCCACTGCTGCTAATTTAGGATTACCTGTTCCTGCCTTTAGTGCTTCTCTGGATTATTTTGATAGTTATCGTCGAGCAACTTTACCTCAAAACTTGACTCAGGCTCAACGGGATTATTTCGGCGCTCACACTTATGAGCGCACTGATAAACCTCGTGGTGAATTCTTCCACACTGAGTGGCCTAGTAAGTAATTCTTTCTGTCTGTTTGACATACTCCCGACGTTGCTCTTACGGGACAACGCGGGATTCTTCAACTCGCAAGTAAACGAATCGCAGTTTCGTGTGAGGTGATGTTCTCCCCCTGTGTTGATAATAATCCTATTTTCTGTATCAGAAGTGCTGAGTTATAGATTAAAGTCAACGACTCCCTCACCAGAGGCGTTGCTCTCCAAAACGGAGCGTGAAAATTTCTCTTCACTCCGCTCCTCAATGAAACGGGACTTGCCAAGTCTACCTCACCACCAACATATCTTCTATCCAACGATAATTCTTTGGAATATCAAACAGTGGTTTGGGCTTGACACTATGTACAGTCAGATTTTGTGCCATAACTTCTATCAATGAAAGTCTTAGTATCGTGGCAGTGTCGATGGAGTAATTGCCAGTTTTTATATTCATCCTTTCCGCCTAATGACTTAGGGACGATATGGTCAAGTTAGATAATGTCTCCATCTTGAAAATGTAATCCACAGTAGAGGCATATTCCTTTTTGCTTCTTTTGTATCTTTATCCTGAACGACATTTACCTGCTTTATAATAGCTTTGGCTGACCAAGATTTAACGAGCAACTTTTGGAGTTTGTGAACTAATGCTACGTTGCCACAACGAGACGCTTGAATAAATCCGTTTCTGTAGCTTAAAGACCATCCTTTCCAACTTTCGCCAGGGGATGTCCTTCCATTTATACATCGGTGTTAACTCAGTGTTCATAACATTACTTGCTACTAACAGGCTTATCTTCCGTTACATCGTGAGTCTGTGAGCGTATCCCAACCATTACAGCTAGGCGTTCGCTTTCTGACCCAATCTTTCCTCAGTACTACCTAGTTTCCTAGAGTTTGCGTCTTGGTTGACTACTGTGGGTATCGACCTCCTCACAGAGTAAATACCAGGGTTATTTTGTTCCGAATAATCATTGTTTTATCCGCTTAGGATGGAACTATCCGCCTTTGCGAGGAAGTGCTTATCAACTAGAAGAGAACTCTGTTGATTCCTAATATTTGTGACCTTTTGGTTCGCCTAGCGTATCAATCTCTTTTCGCTAGTAACTAGCGTAGACGGTTCTATTGTTCCTTCATTTGTGTTATCCATACGGACTTGCTCAGTCTGCATTGACCGCGAGATTAGGTATACTTTTGACGTTTTATCCCCGCTTTATGGATTGATGACCATTCTCTACCATAGGGGATATGCTTTTACTCCCGCACCTGGAGAGTGGGACTTAAGTATTCTTGGATACTGGCTTTCACCCACATGGTTATTCAGTTGACATCTGCATAGGATTTTAAGTGCGGGACTCCGTTGGGAGGATGTCAATAAAGGGGAAATAATTAAAATTATCTCGGAATCACGGTGCAAATATTGCACGCTAAAAAACTTAACTAGCTATCAGTTTGTCCGTTCTGGAATGCTCCGCAAACAGCATTTAGCTGTCAGTTCTCAAATTCGAGGGTTTAAACTCCCCCAAGAGGAGCGAAAAAGCCCGTGATGCGTGTTAACGGGGGATTAAAACCCCCATTATACAAGCAACTAGAAGCTGATTGCTAATAGCTGAGTGCTGAGTGCTACCTCAATATTGAGGTACAGAAGAATCTATTTCCTGACTCCAGGCAGTAATTCCACCTTTGAGATTAGTACCCTCAATACCATTCTCCTTCAGAATACCTAACGCTTTAGCCGATCGCCCACCCATCTTACAATGAGCAATTAAACGATGACCATTCATTAATTCCTTAACCTTTTCCACACCAGAACCCTGCTCAATATCTGGCAATGGTACTAAAACAGACCCAGGAATTTTGGCAATTTCATATTCGTGGGGGTTCCGCACGTCAACTAAGACAAAATCATCCGCTCCACTATCTAATAACTGCTTCAAGTCTTGAACCGTCATTTCTGGAATAGCCATCTTACTTTCTGCCTCCTGTGCTTTAGCTTGAGGAATGCCACAAAACTGTTCATAATCAATCAACTTTTCAATAACTGGTCGTACTGGATTAGGACGCAGTTTCAATTCCCGGAAAGTCATATCTAGAGAATTATAAAGTAACAATCTACCACTCAAAGTTGTACCTTCACCCAAAACAATTTTGATAGTTTCCGTTGCTTGGATAACTCCAATCATTCCTGGCAAAATACCTAACACACCACCCTCTGCACAAGAAGGTACCATTCCTGGAGGCGGGGGTTCGGGGTAAAGGTCGCGGTAGTTAGGTCCACCCTCATAATTAAAGACAGTTGCCTGACCCTCAAAACGGAAAATTGAGCCATAGACATTAGGTTTGTTCAGAAGCACACAAGCATCATTAACCAAATAACGAGTCGGGAAATTATCAGTACCATCAACAACTACATCATAAGACTTGAGAATGTCGAGGGCATTTTCAGAACTTAACCGAGTTTCGTAAAGGTCAACCTGACAGTGAGGATTAATTTCGTGAATCCGATTTTTGGCAGATTCAATTTTTGGCTTACCCACCCAGGAAGTACCATGAATAACCTGTCGTTGTAAATTGGAATGATCGACAATATCGAAATCTACAATTCCAATATTTCCAATTCCTGCTGCTGCTAGATATAACAATAGTGGAGAACCAAGACCGCCTGTGCCTATACATAGAACTTTGGCTGCCTTAAGACGTTTTTGACCATCTAATCCTACTTCCGGTAGAATCAGGTGGCGCGAGTAACGTTGATACTCTTCTGTATTTAACTGGATTTGTTCCAGATTGGGATTTAACATGACAATTTAGGTCTAAAAATTTCTTAGATAAATTATGTGAGGTTTTGTACAGTAGAAAACCTAAACAATTCCGGCAAAGTTAGGTCAAACCTGGTAATGCCAGTCTTGATGTTTATTTCTTGCTTCAAACTAGGATTCTTCCCATTTACAAGCATAATTTCGGGTGCAGCCCACCCTAGTTAATTGATTTACTTCCCTATATTGGGATAATACAACTCCTAAAATTACCTACATTAAACCCGCTATATATCTTATTGCTTATCTTTTAATAATTTCTTCTGTTTGAAATTGACGATTATCGTCAAGAGACCAACTAAGAAAGTCAATCGTTTTACCTTGTTGAACAGAAAGGATAATGTAGGAATATTCTGGCCAGGCGTAGGTACGGTCAAATTCTGAGGGGATGGCTGGATGGTCTGGGTGGGAATGATAGATGGCAATGATGGATAGGTGGCGTTCTCTTGCGGATTTCATTGCTTTGAGCATTAGTTCTGAGGATATGGCATATCTTTTTTCTTCTGTAAATTCTTTTTGTTCCGGCCAATATTCATCTGCTTCTGCTTCCCAGGCATTTTCAGCAGGCCAGACTTCTATAACTGTTTTTGTCTGTTGGTTTTGCTCACCTAATAGTAAGCCACAACATTCATTTGGGTAGGAGGTTTCGGCGTGGGTAGAAATTTTTTGGAAGTGGGAGGGAGGGAGTATTAGGGGCATTTGTTTCAATAAGTAGGGAAATGAAAAAAAGGAAACAGAAAATAATAAGTATGCTCAAAGTTTGATAAGCGACATTAATAATTGTGGTCTATTTACTTAACTGTTAAATATTATAAGTGTTTTAATATTTCTCCCTATTAATACATATTTACCTAACCACAAAAGTACGAACATCACGAATAACTAATTGATTTTCATCTTCAAGCAAATTTCCAGTACAAATAATTGGAGTTTGGTCTAGATTTGCCTGAAAAGCTTTTTTATAGTCTGCGCGATTTAACTCAATTACTACTTCTGACTCTTCTGTATTTGGCTGGATGGATGTAATGATAGTTACTCGTCCTTTTTTATCTTCTTCTCCCCATTCAAGTTTGATAACTTTTCCCTCAACCTTCTCTAGAGATTCTGTCTGAGATGGTTCTTGAAAAAGTGGAGATAATTTTCTTTTTCTTCCTTTTTCTCTTTCCTGAAAGTAAGTTACTACTTTTTTAGATTTGAGTTTTTCTTTTGCCTCTTTTAATTTAGGTAAAGCATCAACATCTATGCTGATTTCAGAGCGAAAATTGGAGGGAAGTTCAGTATTCTTTGAGCGACTTAAATTAAATTTAATTCCTTCTTTACTAACTCCTTGACTCATTTTAAAAATTGCATCACAGAAATTGGAACTAATTCCTGTCTCTACAATTTCTACTAGCTGTTCCCCCTCCTCTATATTTTCAGGAAAATTATTAGTTATCTCTAAAGCATTAAATAGTTTTTTGATAACTTGTCTTTCAAAATTATCAGACAAAGGGTCGGAAACTGGGGATATTATTTTAATAATGTAACTACCTGGTTCAGTTTGACCTATTCGTAATCTTTCCATATAGTCTGTAACTTTTTTAGACCTGCCTCCTTGAAAAAAAGGTCTAGGATTAACAACCGAAGATGAAATAGAATACATCAATTGTTTAGTTGAATCAAAAAGTCTAATTCCATCATCTAAATGAATAGTATTATCTGTTAGATCGGGATAGTCAACTCTAATTCTAATAATATCTAAATTAATATTATTGATTTCATTTATAATCTCAATTATGGGGCGATTTTCTACAATAGATAGGGTGTGCAAAACTTCACTAATCCGAATAGCATAATCTTGAAGACTAGACTGTAAAGGTAGTAAAATTTCATAGTAGTTATCTTCATTATCTTCCTCTGAATGTAGAATCCAAATAGAAGCTTTGTCAGATATTTTTATTTCCTGATTCCATCCTTTTAAATTTAGATAACTAGAAACATATTTGGGATTAATTTCTTTTAGAAAATTAGGATTTCTAATAATTTCTTTTCTGGTCATGGCGCATCTCCTGATGCTACAATTTCCATTAATTGTGATAATTTATTAACAGTAAGACGATTCTTTTGTGGAATGTTAACTCTAACTGTTGTATTATTATCGGTAGGAGGTTTTCCTCTCAAAGATATCCAATAAGCACAATATTTTAAGATAGTTTGTTCATCAGATTGTGTGAGCAAACTCTCAGGAAGGCGAGGAACTACTACCACTACTAAAATACGAGGAACTAATACATTCTCTGGAATTAACTCATTATAGTTTTTTACTTTTAAATCATATTTAATTCCTTCTGAATTTATGGGATTATCTCTTAAAAGACACTTTAATTGTAACTCAATACGAGGAGAGCGAATAGTGCCATTACCTCCTCGTTTATGGATTGACCAATCAATACTATCATCATCTACATCTGGTTTAGATAGACTATATCCAGCAACCGTTGCAACTGCTCTCAAATAAGCATTACTAAATTGCTCTTGTTGCTGTGTAATGTGCATTCTACCACATCTCCTATTATTTCTTTGCTTCCTTATTTTTTATCTCCCATCAAATTATATCCTGATAATGTCAATATTTTATTTTTGTATGTGGGTATTAGGGGCATTTGTGTTAATAAGGAAAAGGCTATAAGTGTGATTCATTAATTGATAATTGATAATTACCTCTCCCTAAAAGGGAGAGGATTGATGTTCTAAGGAAAAAATTTATTTTTTTCCCCTTGAAAGGGGAGGCTTTTAACCTCAATTATTTAATTAATAATTATTAATTATTAATTACCCGGTAAATTTAGCAGATTCATTAATAATGGAATATTTAACTAAAATCAAAATTAAAGATTTAGTACAAAATGTGATTGAGACAAAGTTAAATAGATACTGGGGTGAAACTGACTATAAGCCATTTTTTGAAGCATTATTTGGTGAAGCAGTAATTATACAAACTTCAATATTACATTCTTTTTATACATCATTTGGTATGTCTGTATATGAACCTATTGCTAAAATATTAGCTGAAAATGCTGGCTATGAAGCGCAAACTCAATATGATTTATTAGGTGAGATAGATGCTCAAACAGAAAATATGATTAATGAATTATGTCAGAGTAATACCCCTCCTGATAAAGTACGAGAAATTGAAAAAATCAAGCAATCTATTAAAGAGGCAAAACCAAGGCAAGATAAAGATTCTCGTCTAGATATTTTTATTTATAAACCAAATACAAATGAAGAGCTATACATTGATATAACTACTGCAAAACCTAACAAAAAAGAATTTGGTGCATTAAGAAGAAAAATGCTCCGTTGGTGTGGATTAAGGTTTAGTCAATAGAAACAAGCAAAGATCAAAACTTATATTGCTATTCCCTACAATCCTTATCATCCTCGCCCCTATGCTCGATGGACTGCTAATGAATGTGATGTAAAAAATGAGCTATTAATTCAAGAAAATTTTTGGAATGAATGTGCAGGGGAAGAGGTATATGAAGACTTATTAAACATTTTTAGAGAAGTTGGAGTTGAGATGAAATCAAAGATTGACCAATGGATTAAGTCAAAATCTAGGTAAAAGAGGGGTTTCAATAATTGATAATTGATAATTGATAATTACCTCTCCCTAAAACGGATTGGATTGAATAAAAGGAAAAATTTTTTTGTTTCTCCACGGCGAGTGAGAGGCTTTATACCTTGATTTTTCGGTAAGCTTTTATATTTATCATTATGAAGTTAATCTAATTAACAAAACCTAGCAACTCCAGTAAAGACTTAGCTAAATAATAAACAACTGGAATAGATACAGCATTGCCGAATTGTTTCTTAGCAATATTCTCCTTACTATGCAGTCTAAACCAACTAGGAAAACCTTGTAACTTAGCACAGTCTTTTGCAGTTATATACCTATACTTTTTCTTCTGATAAATTTCCTTGATAAATAAAGACTTATACTCCTCTGGAGTTTCCCCATTAATAGAAACCGTAGCTATACAATCTTTTGTACCTGTAGCAGTTAGGGTAGGCACAATCTCTGAATGAGGCAAAAATATTCTATATATGCCATTAATTCCTGATGAATTTTTAGAGTTGACAAATTCATAACCCTGTTCCGCAACATAACGAATAATTTTCTTCTCAACCAATCTGTTCAATTCTTGAATTTGCAAATTATCTATTAATTCAGATAAATCTGCAAAAGATAAAGGATTACCATCTTTTTTACCATACTTTTTTTTGCGTCTATTTTTGAGAATAGTTCCACAAATCAACTTTTCCCTTTTAGTTGTCTGAATAATATCCCAAGAATGAATAGTTGTATGACCATTTCTCGTATCACAAAAAACAAAAAAATCATTCAACTCATCATTTTTCTGAAATTTATTTCTAGAGACTGGAATACTACCATTAAACAAAACATCTGGTGACAATTTTGCCTTTTGAATATCAAAATTAGCCTCCAGACCATCAATAACTTGAAACAGTTTAGTTTGAATATTCAATGGTTCAGGAAAATCGAAACAATCTATATCTAAATCTTTCCTAATCCCGACAATAAAAACTCGTTCTCTATTTTGAGGCAATCCAAAATCAGCAGAATTAAGTAACTTGTAATAGACACGATAACCAATCTTTTCAAACTGCTGAATAATTAATTCAAATGACTTTTGATTAACCGGACTAATTAACCCTCGAACATTTTCAAAAATAAAAGCTTCAGGTTGATTTTCCTCCACAACTCTAATCGTATCAAACCAAAGTTTTCCTCTACGATCGTCAAAGCCTCTTAACTTTCCAGCTACAGACCAAGGTTGACAAGGAACTCCACCAACTATCAAATTTATCTGCCAAGGCAGCTTAGAAATTTTAGTAATATCTCCCAGATATTTTTCATCATTATTGATATATCCATTCAGAAAGTTTTGCTGATAAACCTTCATCGCATCAGAGTCAATTTCTGAATATCCTAAACATTTTCCTCCTAATTCTTCTAGAGGAATTCTAAATCCGCCAATGCCAGCAAATAAATCTATAAAAGTGAACCGATGTTCATGCATTTGTAAATTAATAGGTTTATCAATATTAAAAAAGCTTAATTGTTTTGAGGAATGAATAATCTGACCAGACATGAATCAATTTTTATGATTATTACTAGGATTAGCATCATAAGCAATTATCTTCAGTTGAGATTTTGAATAATTTTGATATTCCCCAGGCTAAAGCACAGGGGATTCTTAAGGAATCCAAAACTGGATTCTTAAAGGCACGATCAAACTGCCTCTACTGACTTCTTTAAGGGAAAACCCTAAAGTTGCCGCTACTTTTTTGAGGATATTAGCTGCGCCATTACAATCGGCATTAACTAACAAACCCTTTTGAGTTTGATAGAGTCCTCGTTGTCTTGATGCAGTCGCTCATGGGGGAAACCCCCAAGGTAAGGATTCAGGTATAATGGCGATCGCAGTGTGAATTCTCAGAAGAAAAATTCAAGACTCACGGTTCCCTTGACAAAAAAACAAACCTTGGTAAAGTAAAAGCATGAGTCAATCACAGCGCCCAGTAAATCGTAAACGCCTCAACCAGTTGTCAAAGGAAGAACTGGTAGAAATGTTGTTGACTCAACAAAAACTGATAGAGAATCACCGTCCAGCATGCCTTACACCTCTTACCTCCCGCGCATTCTATCGACCTCCCCACCCCGCCCCCCATCTCACCATCTCCCCATCTCCCAACACTCCCCTACTCCCCCAATCACCATCTCCCCATCTCCCCATCTCCCCATCTCCCCATCCCCCCACACTCCCCATCTCCCCACACTCCCCTGCCTAAAACTATACAGATACCATCACAGGTTCCAACTTTGCTATCAACTTCAAAGCAAACTCTTGTTCAAACGCCTCCTTCTTATAATCTAAATTCCACAACTCCAAAGCACAGTCATCTTTAGGGTTAGCTGGCCGTAACCACATATAAAATTCCTGCTTATCTTGGTTGAATTCACATTTCACGTCAGCGATCGCTCCTTTTTGTCGTCGGTCTAAAGCGATCGCTAACCGCAACAACGCACTCAACTGAGATACCATCTGTTGATATTTTTTTGGTAAATTTTGATAATTTTCGTGCTTTTTCTTCGGTAAACTCTTACGGTGATAACGAGCCAAATTAGCAATTACTTCAATCTCAATCTCACTATAACCCAATAATTCTCCATTCCTAATCAAATAATAAGAATGTTTATGGTGGGATGAATGACTCACATATAAACCACAGTTATGCAAAATTCCGGCTGCCCATAATAACTCTCGTTCATCATTCCCCCACTCATGTAGCACTCCTTTAGTTTCGTCAAATAAATTTAGTCCCCAAGAAGCAACCCGCTCGCTACATTCCAAATTGACTTGATATTTTTGAGCAATTTTTAGAGTATTACGCTGGCGAATAGAACTTTGGAAACGGAGGCGGTCGTATATCAAACTATGATTCAACATCCAGTCAACTATTACTCCCTCGCGCAAACTACGTTCGCAAACAGTTATTGACTCCATTCCCAATAAACTCATTGCCTCTTGTAATACTAAAGCACCTGCTAAAATAATTTCCGAGCGCTTCTGTGACATACCCGGTAACTCTTGCCGTTCGGAGACTGATAACTTTTTCAACTTATTAACTAACCCTTCCAACTCAGCTAAACTAAACTGATAACCTGCTAGGGAAGTTGGCGCATTGGCGAATTTTTCACAAGCATGAATATTCGCCAACGCTTCAATGGTGCCAGAAGTACCCACTAACTGTGGTTTTTCACCTTCCTGGATATTAGCTAATAACTCCTCTGTCGGACGTTCCAATAAACCCCTAACGTAAGCTCGCAGATAGGCAAATTCTATTTTGCTAATGGGGTCAGTAGTAACAAATTCTTTGGTCAAACGTACTGCACCTACCTTTGTACTGCTCAGAGTCCGTGGTGCATTACCGTCACCTAATATTAACTCTGTGGAACCCCCACCGATATCAATAATGACATGGGGTTTGTTGTTAAACTCCATTGCTGAAAGCACCCCGAGATAAATCCGGCGAGCTTCTTCTTGACCAGAGATTAAGTTAACATACAAGTCTAACTCATCAGCAATTTTATTGAGAAAAACTGTGCCATTGGGTGCTTCTCTTACAGCACTGGTAGCTACAGCAATAATTTGCTCCGCATTGGCACTTTTAGCAATTTTTTGGAAGCGCTCTAAGGTAGCGATCGCTCTATTCATAATTTCTGCTTTCAAATTACCATTTGCTTCACAGTCTCCGAGTCTTACCGTTTCTTTGTCTCGGTCAATAATTGTAAAAGCGGGTAAAGAGGGGTCTATTTTGACTACTACTAAATGTAGAGAGTTAGTACCCATATCTATCGCTGCCAAGATCCGTTCTCGGTTTTCCGATATCAAGGGTATTTTTACTAAAGGAACTGATGTAACCATATTTTATAAATGTGTTCAAATTTAACAAGTTGCCTAAATTTTAGATTAAATAATGTCATCTGTGTCATTACGATCAAAAATATGTAAAATGGCCATTTGTCCTTGACAAAATACCTTCATTTAAGGTATAAATATGTCCAGAATCTACAATCCAAAGTCATAACAATGTTGACCAAATCTCATCCTCCTCAATCAGAATCAACCTTGATGAAAGTAATCAAGCTTCTGAGATGGGATAAACCAGCCGGACGCTTAATTTTAATGATTCCTGCTCTATGGGCTATATTTTTGGCCACTGATGCCATGCCACCCTTACCATTAGTCGGAGTAATTATTGTAGGAACTCTGGCCACCAGTGCAGCAGGTTGTGTAATTAACGATTTGTGGGACAGGGATATTGACCCAGAAGTGGAGAGAACTCGCGATCGCCCCCTGGCCTCCCGTGCTTTGACTATTCAAACAGGTATTGTCATTGCTATTATTGCTTTTGCCTGTGCTGGAGTTATAGCACTTGATCTCAACCGACTCAGTTTTTGGCTATCCGTAGCAGCAATTCCGGTAATTATTTGTTATCCCCTGGCCAAGCGATTTTTTCCAGTACCTCAGTTAGTATTATCTATTGCTTGGGGTTTTGCCGTATTAATTAGTTGGAGTGCTGCAGTAGCTGAGTTGGACACTTCTACCTGGATTTTGTGGGGCGCTACTATTGTTTGGACTTTGGGTTTTGATACGGTTTATGCCATGAGCGATCGGGAGGATGACCGACTTTTAGGGGTTAATTCGAGCGCTCTATTTTTTGGTGAATATGCAGCTAATGCTGTAGCTATATTTTTCTTTTTGACTGCCGTTTTATTGGGAGTATTAGGAGTAGAAATGGAGCTACATTTTGGCTTTTGGATAGCTCTTGGTATTGCTACAGTTTTCTGGTCTATTCAATATGGAAAATTACGGCAAGAGGAAATTTTAAAACCCTACGGTCAGATATTTAGACAAAATGTTTGGATTGGTTTTATATTATTGGCTGGTATGATTACGGGTTTAATATTTTAAGGAAGGAAGAAGGAAGAGGGAAGAAGGAAGAAGGCATCCCCCCTTGTCCCCCAGGGCTGTTTCATTCTCAATAGACACGGGGACGCGGGGACGCGGGGAGGCGGAGACACGATGAAGTTGAGCGATCGCCCTCTGCAATAAACAAACTCATGGTCTCAACCGGAGTTTGATGAAGGCGATCGCTATTCACACCATAACAATGGGTCAAAAATTCGTTTTTGTCCTCTTTCTAGAATGCCAATTTCTGTATCTTTAACTTAGTTTTGTGGTAAATTCAGAAAATCCTCCATAATTTGGAAGAAATCTAAACCCCCGTGATTCTCTACTTTGTACAGATCCCCCATGATTTCAATAACCTTCTCATTCTGATTTTTCATATCTTCTGACTTATTCAAGTCTAACTCCATTGAGGGAATAATTGAGTCTTTAAAAAGTGATTTTATGTCCTCATAATCATCTCCGCTCATGTCATTTATCAACGGTAATAATACATCTATTATCTCCTTTTTCGCATCATTTGCATCTTGAGTTGGATATCTCTTTTGCTTCAAAGCTCCTACTTTAGTCTTCATTTCCGATATAGTGTCATCGTTGACTGTAGCGAGATGCTTGTTAGATTTAAAGTAATTATCACAGTGTGTCAAAACGTCTCTTAAATCTTTAGGTAAAAAGCCGATCGCTATATTTTGCCCGCCACTTTCTGGGAACAAGTTTTTTTGGTTATTTTGAAGATATGTGGAAACAGCTCTTAACTTATCACCTAAGGTGTTTCCTCTATACTTTATTCCTTTATTGTTAATAAATGTATCTACATCAGTTTCTATAGTTTTGGGATTATCGTTAATGTATGCCGTAAAAGCATCAAGAAGTAAATGAGAAGGAATAATGTGCCGTCGATGGTCTCCTACCTTGACTGGTATATCATCGCGTGTTCTCTGAGTAAATGCTGGCCGACCTTCATAATACCATATTCCTCTACTGTCTTGTAGAAATGCAAATGGTTTCTGACGAGGGACGTTATGTCCCTTTTTCTTCCACAAAGCTTGGAAAGCTTGTTTAACTATAGTTTTTTTAGTTGTATGAACTAACTGGTTTTTATGGGTTGCTCCTATTATAGCTTTTTGTTGATTAGCAAAATTCTTAGGATTTCTACTTCGTGTTTGCATAATAATTAATTCTTCAAATTCATTAACACTTTTTCGGCGTTCTTGGTATAGTAGTGGATAAGTTTTGTAGGAACCTTCCATAGAAAGTTCCTACATTCTTTTTTCGAGATGTCTATTGATTTTCCAGCAAAGATTTTAGCTCTGTAAGTTTACCTCGAATATCTGCAAGTTCACCTTGTATACTTTGATTTTTCCCTTCTAGGGAATCAAAGTAATTAACGATTTCTGCAGTTATTTGATCCGGATCTTGTTGCTTACGAATATCCCGACCAAAGCCCATTAGTGCTGGACGTTCTACATAAGTAACTCGGTGTAGCACTCGCCAAGTTTTATTAGCTTTGCCCCTCGCTTGACGCAAAGCACGAGCTTCTTCATCGTTACTAGCAAGCCATTCGGGGTCAACTACATAGTCAAAGAAATCATTAAAGTTTTTGGTACTACCTTCCAGGTAAAAACTCATAAAGCGATAGCGGTCTACCTTTTCCCCTGGCCGAATAGGGTAGTCATCGGCATCGGTAACTCCAATGCTTTCTACACCACTTAAATCCACATATAACTGAAAACCTGTGCTACGACTTTCAGTTTTAGTCATAGTTTGGGTCATCTTGACAGTAGCTTGAGCAGTTAATTCAACTGCCGCCCCAAAAAAACCAAAGTTACCCTCTAAACCTAAACCGGCGTAGAGATCGAATGAACCACCAATAGTATGTTCTGCAGTATTAGCAAAACTCTGTGCCTCTGTCCGCAACCCGCCATCAGCATCCCAAACGTAATTGTTAACTATATTACGCTTTCCAGCTCGAATTTGGATACTTTCCATTTTCCGTTGCCAACCAGCAAAACTATCTGTGGCATGGACTCTCGAATCCTGATCTTGAATTCTGGAGCTAATTTCTGCCTGTTTCTGTTGAGCAGCATCTGACTGCTCCAAAGCACCAGACCTTGCTTCCTCTTCCCGCTGTTTTTGTTCTGCTGCTTCTTGCTCTTTTCTCTCCTCCTCAGTCATATTCTCATCAGGTTTATCTTCTTCCCGCTCCAGAGATATTTCTGATGGCGCTTCTCCTTTGCTTGCTTCTCGTTCCAAGGATGCTTCATCCACAAGCAGTGCGTTAAATTGAGCAAAATATGACTCTCGCCGTTTATCTTCATTCTCAATCTTTTGTTTGAGGTCGTAAGCTTCCTGGAGACGATAGTAACTAGCGGGATATAGAGAACCATATTGATCCCGCATTTCCGGGACATGGCGGAAGAAGCGATCGCTACTAGCGCTAGAACCTGTCATCCCATCCAAGCTACCGTTCATAGTATAAGTTGGATTAATCAAGAACGTAATAGTATTAATATCTGGTGGAATACCATCCACAGGTTGCACTTGATAACCAATCATTTTCTTCGTGCGTTTGAGGCGAGTAATAAACACATCTGCTAAACTCGAAACCACCAAAGCATAACCGACATTTTTGGGTATAAAACGCTGACCTAAATGGGGAAATTGGATACCTTTTTCATAGTTACCCCGTAGTTCCAAGCGATCGGTCATAGTTATGGATGAGCTAGAGCTAATACTGGTTTGATTCAAGAAATTGTAACTGAGGTCAAGATTACCTTTGAAACCTGCTCGTATATCTGATGCTTTTGTCATCACTCCAAAACCAGCGTATGAGACGTTGCTGGCTCCCATAAACAGATTAATTGATGCCCCCAAACCAACTTCTTGGTAACGATTCCAGCTAAATGCTACATCTTCGGACATACCTAATTCTACAGAGGTTGCATTGTTGTAGTCTATCTTAACACTCAAGTTTTCGCTCGGTATTGGTGGCGCTCCTTCGATATAGCCTAGAAGAGTGGGTGCAAACTGAGCATTACCTATCCACTTAAGTTCTAAGAATATCAGCAATTTCAAAAGCACGCATCATTGCTACCATATAAGGTACAGTAACGCGACAAGTTGCTTGATACCAGTTATTGCCTAATGACACAAAGTCACTGTCAGCTCCAGAAAACGTCATCTTTTGCTCGGCACTGCGACTTGTTTTACCCCAATAGGAGAAACTGAACAATTTATTACCATTGACATTATTGGGGTTAACATGAGGATCGGTCTTAAATTCAAAAGTTTCTACATAGGTTGCTCCAGCAGTAACTGCCACCAAATCATCATTGCTGTACTTAACTACTTGAGTAGTATTATCTCCTAAAGTGCGACTCAGAGTAATCGCACTCACAAAAGCATCCCCATGTACGATTCCATCATTTCCGTAGGCAGAAAAATCAACTACTTTTCTGTCTTTAGTAATCGCCCCTAAGCGCCAATAACCTACTAAATCTACTTCTCGTCCAGTTAGCTGTAGGTACATACTGTCTTTAATTTCCTGAACAGTACGAACTTTATCCCAAATTTGTACATCAGCAATTTTGCCAACAAAAGACTTGCCAATCTCAAATTCTGGTTGCCAATTTTCTGGTGTATTGGGTAATGCTGCAAATTCTCCAGGAGTTCCTACCTGCTGACCATTTTTACAAAGAGTTAAAGTTGTACTGTTACTTGCACCATCAGAAGCAATCACACCAGCATAATGCACCCATTGATTTGTGGGGAGCGTTGCTGTATCAGTGACTTGTTTATTACTATTACCTATTCTAGCTTTCAGAGTCACAGTACCATTATTAATCAATAGTTGGAAGCATTGTTCTTTTTCCCAAACAATAATTTGTTCTCCACTACTTGTCTGTGATACATAAACCCAAGCTGAAATCGTATAACCGAAAGCAAATTCTGTAGATGGAGGCGTTAACTCAATAGCAGGAATAGCAATTTTCTGATCCCCACCATTAAACATCACACCCCGACGCTTTCTGGATTTCAATTTCAGATTGACTGCTTCCCCTGATTGCCAACTAATACCGTTAACAACAAAATTTTCTACGTCAAGCTTCTGAATAGCTAAAGTTCTATTATAGTCACTGGTATTAATAATTTGAACTTCATCCCCATCTTCCAGACCATGATTAAAAGCTGTTATTCTCAGTCTTTGATTTTCTACCCTTTCAAAAGCAGTGATGGCACCATCAAAAATTAAACCTGTTTCTGCTTCTGGCACTACTTCCCAACGACCAATGTCTCCATCAACATAGCTAGTCTCAATTTCAAAGGTATCTTCGTCAATGGCAGTAGCTACATAATGGCCATCATAACTTTGAGTATCCGTGATTTCAATAATGTCACCAGTGATTAAATCCGCTGCTTCAGGAGAGGTAATCTGAACTGTATCTTCATCTCCTCTATTTATTGCAGTAATTGTACCCTGGGGCGGTGGTGTGGAATCACCTATTCCTTTAATTTCATCCAGGGTATTTAAGGGTAACAATAGATCGCGACTATTGCTCCTGAGAATAGTCTGGGAGTCTGGGTTTTCATCAATCTCTGCCAAAGTGCCATCTGCTGCTACTGCAAAACTCAAAGCTGCAACATTTCCCTGTTTTGTGGGAATTGCCAACATGATCTTGGTGGCATTTTTCAACAACTGCATTCCTTCCCTGGTTTGCTGCTCCCGTTGGATATCGTATTTGGTGGCAGAAAAACCGTCAGCTACCTCAACGTTATTAATATCTAAAGTCCGATGAATAATCCCAGGAATAGAACGAGGTACTAATGCATTCTTGGCTTCTCGTTTCTGCTCTAATATTGTATAGTCCTTAATATCAAATAATCCCTCTTCAGAAGCGCCAATTGTTGTCAACTCTATCTTCTGAGTTTGAGAATTGTAAGCAAAAATATGCCAACGGTATTTTTCATGTTCGTTAGTTGGTAACAAGACTACGGAAAACCAGCCTTTGTCAAGATTTGTAATTAGGCTCAATTCCGTAGTTGGTTCATAAAATGGCTCGCCATCAGCATCTCGAAAGTCCAAAGAGTCAATATTTGCTAACCCACCATTTGCTTTTTTCCTCATGCTCTCAATGGGTTGATATTTTTTCCGAGAGCGTTTAAACCGCACATCTAACTTCCGCACTAGCTGATTAGTCATGCCATCGAGGACAAAACGGTCTACTAATAAAGTATTAGGAGTAGTTTCGGTGGCATTAGCTTTCGACTGACGAAAAACATAAATGTGTTCCATCCCAGAAACTAATTGTACTGGTGCAACCGCAGATTCATTCAGAGTTCTGTAGCGAGAACGCAGAATAAATTTATTGGGGTCATCTTGATGAGTTAATTCTGCGGTTTCTTTGTCTATTACGGACTGGTCATCCTCTGCTTCATCAGGAAATTCCAGTTCTTGCCAATCTTCCCATCCCGTGCGTTGGTCTTCGGGAGTATTGAGGTAAGAGTCTTCAAAGCCATCCTGCTTAATGGTGTAGAAAATCTTGCCGTTAGCATCGGTCGCAATAACTACTACTTTGCCTTCATGGGCAATAGTGTTAATGAATTCCAGCTTTTCTTGGAGTAATAGCATTAATCTGCCGTTCTAAGTATTAAAATTATTGGTTGGACTTATGGCTTTAGCGATCGCAATTGGTCCAAACTAAAACCCGATAAGAGCAAGAGTATAATCAAATAATTAAAACATCAAAAAGTTAACATTTTTTTAATTTTCTAGCCATCATCCCAGTCATATCATGTGCGGTTGAATACTTATAAAAAAACGACTTCCCCAAAATAATGCTATACTTACCAAAAAATTGGGTTTAAAGCCTCGCCCATAAGCGGGCGACTTTTTAGTTGTTTTTTTTAAATAAATATGTTATCGTGCTGTTTAGTTTAGATAGGAATTATGAAAGCTAGATTTAAGTATCGTATCTATCCAACACCGGGACAAAAATACCGATTAGCAAAGCTATTTGGTTGTGTCCGTGTGGTTTGGAATGATAGCCTAGCTTGTTGTCAAGAAAAATATAGATCGGGAGAAAAGAAACCCACAAATTCTCAACTACAAAAACAGTTTATCACTCAATCGAAAAAGACTGAAGACAGAGAATGGTTATCAGAAGTTTCTGCTATACCATTGCAGCAATCTTTAAATGATTTAAACCAAGCTTATCAAAACTTTTTCAAATCAACTAAAGGTCAACAGAAAGGTAGATCTATTAAACCTCCTAAATTTAAAAGTAGAAAGTCAAAGCAAACTGCTAGGTTGACAAAGGGAGGGTTTAAAGTTGGTCAACACAAAGTTTATTTAGCCAAGATAGGAAAGCTAAAAATAGTCTGGTCAAGAGAGTTACCTGCTGCTCCATCATCAGTAACAGTAATCAAAGATTCCGCTCATAGATATTTCTTGAGTTTTGTAGTAGAAATACAACCAGAAGTATTACCTAAAACTGATAATTCAGTAGGTATAGATTTAGGTATTAAAACCTTTGCTACATTTAGTGACGGTACAAAGATTGATGCACCAAAACCACTCAAAAAACGAATTAAGAAGTATCAAAAGTTAAGTAAGTCATTATCTCATAAAACTAAAGGCTCTAAAAGGTATGAAAAAGCCAGGATTAGAGTAGCTAAATTCCATGCCAAACTGAAAGATACAAGAGCTGATTTTCTACATAAATTATCTACTAAAATAATTCGTGAAAACCAAACAGTTGTTTTAGAAGATTTGAATGTTTCTGGCATGGTGAAAAACCGTAAATTATCCAGAGCCATATCAGATTTAGGTTGGAGACAATTTAGGACGCTGTTAGAAGGAAAAGCTGAAAAATACGGTCGTGATTTTAGAGTAATTAGCAAGTGGGAACCAACATCACAAAAGTGTTCATGTTGTGGATTCAAGGGTGGAAAGTTAGACCTTTCAGTAAGGGAGTGGGAATGTCTCAACTGTGGTACAAAACACGACCGTGATGAAAATGCAGCAATAAATATATTGGTCGCGGGCGGGCAGTCCGAGACAAAAAACGGACGCGGAGGCAAGCGTAAGACTAGCGCCAAGCTTGCAGCAGCCTGTGAGGTGTCAACCCGCCGAGGAGCTAGGGCTCGGTAGGAATCCCCGTGCCTTTAGGCCGGGGAGGATGTCAAGCAGCATAAAAACAGAAAATTATGCACGAATCAAACAACACCAAAACAGACAAATGTATCCATCAGTTATTTGAAGAGCAGGTTGATAAAGCCCCAGATGCAGATGCAGATGCATTTAAACAACAACTAGAAATAGTCGGAACCAAACAACGGCAGACATGGATTAAAGGGAAGCGAATAGAACTAGCCAACATAGAAACAGCTCTATTATCAGTCTCCGGAGTAGAACAAGCTTATGTATTAGCTCATCAAACCTTATTAGTAGCTTATGTCGTATTAGCCGGAGTCTGGAACCCGAAACAATTACACTCCCACATCCAACAGCAGTTACCCCCATACATGATCCCAAAAGCTTATGTTCCCCTGTCGAGCTTACCCTTAACTGACAAAGGAAAAGTAGACGAAGTAGCGTTGGCACGTTTTCCAGTAATTGACGATAACGTAGTACAACAATGGGAAACACAACTCAAAGCAGTGCCAGAAATAGAACAAGTAGCAGTGGTAGTGCAACAGAAAACACTAAAGTTGCCACCATTGCATATATCAGACTTGCTGCTATCAGAACAAATCACACTTCCTAATAATGCTGCAACTCCTGTAGCAGAAAAGTCAGTTCCCACAACAGAATTACAAACCCAATCAACATCAGGAAAACCAGCTATCAGTGCAGGAGAAGCAATCAAGTGGTCGCAAAATGCACCAACTACTTTAGCACAAGTATTAGAACGAGCAGCTCAAAATCAGGGGGATACAAATCTGATATATATTCAGTCAGATGGAGAAGCGATCGCTCAAACCTATAGTGAGTTGTGGGTAGAAGCTCAAAGAATATTAGGTGGGTTGAGACAGTTAGGATTGAAACCTCAAGATAAAGTAATCTTTCAGTTAGAATCAAATCAAGATTTTATCAGTGCATTTTGGGGTTGTTTGTTGGGAGGGTTTGTACCTGTACCAGTATCAGTACCCCCTAGTTATGACCAATCTCATAGTAGTCTGACAAAACTGGAAAATACTTGGCAAATGTTAGGACAACCTTTGATACTCACAGATAGGAAATTAGTATCATCTGTGCGTGGGTGGTCGCAACGTCTGAATTTAGGTAGGTCTGTGGTTGAAACTTTGGAACAGTTACGAGGTTTTGCACCAGATACAAATATTTATAAAAGTCAACCACAAGACCTAGCAGTTTTGCTGTTAACTTCTGGCAGCACTGGGATACCTAAAGCAGTAATGCAGGAAAACAGCAAGCTATTGAGTATGTCTGCTGGTACAATTGCCATGAACCAATTTTCTAGTCAGGATGTGACTTTGAATTGGATGCCGATAGATCATGTGGGAGCATTGGTATTTCTGAGTATTATGGCAGTTGACCTAGGATGTCAGCAGATTCATGTACCGACACAATTGATATTGCAAAATCCACTCAAGTGGTTAGATTTAATTGACTGTTATCAAGCTACAATTAGCTGGGCACCAAATTTTGCATTTACTATGATTGGCGATCGCGCAGAAGAGGTTAAACAACGACACTGGAATTTGTCTTCCATGAGATTTTTAGTAAATGCAGGAGAAGCAATAGTTACTAAAACTGCTAGAAACTTTCTCCAACTTTTAAATTCTTATGGTTTATCGACAACAGCTATTCATCCAGCTTTCGGAATGTGCGAGACTTGTTCGGGGATTACATGGTCTAATAGTTTTTCTCTTGAATCATCATCTGATGAAGATAAGTTTGTTGAACTTGGTCAACCAATTGCGGGTACTTGTTTGAGAATTGTTGATGCAAATCAACAAGTAGTTGGTGAAGGAGTTGTTGGCTTTTTACAGGTAAAAGGTGCATCAGTCACATCAGGTTACTATCAAAATCCAACAGCAAATAAAGAAGTTTTTACAGTAGATGGTTGGTTTAATACGGGAGATTTAGGGTTTCTCAAGAATGGAAGTTTAACTATTACCGGACGACAAAAAGATGTAATTATTATCAACGGTTTAAACTACTATAGCCATGAAATAGAATCGGTGGTAGAGGAATTACCAGAAATAGAAGTTTCTTACACCGCAGCTTGTGCTGTGCGAGAAGCTAATAGTAATACGGATAAATTAGCGATATTTTTCAATAGTGAAAAAAACGAAGATAGAGAGTTATTATTTTTATTGAAAAATATTAGAGAACAGGTGATAAAACGTATGGGAATTAATCCAGATTATTTAATTCCTCTAGACAAAGACTTAATTCCCAAAACTTCTATTGGTAAGATTAAACGAACTCAACTCAGTCAAAAATTTGCCACAGGAGAATTCAAAGAAATTTTAAAGCGGGTAGATTTAATTACCGAAAATAACAACACAATTCCTGATTGGTTTTATCAAAAAATATGGGGACGAAAACAAGAAAATTATCAACCACAAAAATTAGCAAAAATCGGAGTAATTTTAGTATTTTTAGATGAATTAGGATTAGGTCAACAGTTTTGCCAAAAGTTAGAAAAAAATTCTCACCCTTATGTGGAAATAGAATTAGGAGAAACTTTTCAAAAAGTTAGTAATAATCACTATATAATTGCTCCATATATTCAAGAAAATTATCAAAAATTGTACGAATCTTTAGCAGCAGAAAATATCAAAATTGGAGCAATTATTCACCTGTGGCATTATGATAAATATACTGGAAAAATTACTGACACAGAAATTATAGAAACAGCACAACAAACAGGTATTTACAGTCTCTTATTCCTGCTACAAACTTTCGGTAATCAAAACCAAAATTATCCACTCCGACTGTTGTATGTTGCCAATAATAGTCAGTCTCTAAATCCCCAAGAAGCAATTTCCTATCAAAAAGCAACAGTACCAGGTTTACTAAAAACTATTCCCCAGGAAAACCCCCAGTGGCAATGTCGGCATCTAGACTTACCACAAAACTCATTAGAAGTCAATAGCGATCGCATCCTTCAGGAATTAACTATTGATGCTAAAGATTCAGAAGTTGCTTATCGAGATGGAGAGCGTTGGGTATCAGCTTTGGAGAAAATTGACCTACCTTCAAAACCTAAACAACCGTTACCATTCAAAGCAGGAGGAACTTACCTTATTAGTGGAGGTTTAGGAGGAATTGGTGTTGAAATTGCTAAGTATCTCCTGGAACATTATCAGGCTAAAGTGTTGTTATTAGGGCGAACTTCTTTACCAGATAGTAAAAGTTGGGAAAGTTATTTACAGCAAGGAGGTAAACTAGCAGAGAAAATCAAAGGTTACCAACAATTACAAAAATTAGATGGTGAGGTGATTTACCAAGGGATAGATATTGCAAATCAAAAAGCAGTGCAGGAGGTAGTACAGCAAACCTTGTCTGGATGGAACACTCAACAACTGGATGGGGTGATTCATCTAGCAGGGTTGATGCAAGAGCGTTTGCTGATAGAGGAAACACCAGAAAGTTTAGCTGAGGTGTTACGGCCTAAATTATTAGGAACTTGGGTATTACATCAATTGCCAGAATTGCAACCAAAGAGTTTGTTTATCAACTTTTCCTCTATTAATGGTTTCTTTGGTGGCACAACGGTGGGAGCTTATGCAGCAGCTAATAGTTTCTTGGATGCTTTCTGTTACTATCAACGCGATCGGGGTCAGTTACAGAGCTATTGTTTAGCTTGGAGTATGTGGGATGAAATGGGGATGAGTCGGGGTTATCAGATGAAGCAGTTAACTCAAGCTAAGGGATATTTAGCTGTGGGATTATCTCAAGGTATGTCTTCACTATTAGCTAGTTTATGCTACGACCAACCATACTTAATGGTGGGTTTGGATGGTAGTAATCTTAATATCAGAAGGTTGACTTCTACTTCGGATACTCTGCAACAATTAACAGCTTACTTTACGACTAACGATAAGGGTAAACCAAATGTGAGTGTTCTGGAGCGTCAGGTACAGGATGCGGTGGGTAAACCTAGTAGTTGTGCTGTAGTGGAGTTGGCAGAAATACCTTTAACTAAGGAAGGGGAAATTGATATAGATTTACTTTCTCAGAGTAATTTGGGTCGCTCTACTCAAGAAAGAGTGAAACCTAGAAATGAGACTGAGCGTCAAATTGCTCAAATTTGGCAGGATGTGTTAGGGGTGTCCCAGGTAGGAGTTGATGATAATTTCTTTGAGCTGGGAGGTAATTCTCTATTGGCAACTCAGGTTATTTCTCGCTTGCGACAGACTTTTGAGAAGGAACTCAACTTAAAGCTTTTATTTGAGTATCCGACTATTACTGGTATAGCTCAAAACCTGGAACTGTTGCGTCAAGTTGCTCAAAATGAAACTATATTAACTTCTGAAACAGAAGAAAAGGAGAGGTTTTTGTTATAGACATCCCCAAAAATTAAAAATAAAATCGGCGTTGGTGAAGCGCGTGTATGATATTAATGTTCATTACTCAGGAGTCAGGAGGGAAGAAAGAAGAAGGAACCTCGAGTAGAAGGAGAAAGTTTTTTGTTTGCTGACGCACAACGCACCTTAACGCGGAGCGCGGAACGGACTTCTATCGCACTCTTATCGGGACATGATATCATACCTCAAATCACCAATGCCATAAAATCAATTATCATACATAAATTATCAATTGTATCATGTCCGGATAATTAGTGATGAAAAAATATTCTCTTCTTCTTTCCTCTTTTTCTTCCCTCCTGTAGGGGCGAACGGCCCTACTCGGTCCTCCTGACTCGGTCCTCCTGACTCGGTCCTCCTGACTCGGTCCTCCTCTCTCGTTATTTATCACTATTCAACCGGACATAATATTATTTCCCCCTATTCCCTTATTCCCTTTTTTATGGAGATGTCTTATGAAAATAGTTGAGTTTATATCTTATCTACAAAATCTAGGTATCAAACTTTGGATAGAACAAGAGCAACTAGGGTGTGATGCTCCAAAGGGAGTAATGACACCAGAGTTGAAACAGAATTTAATCGCCTGTAAAACAGAAATTATAGAGTTTTTGCGTCAGGGATATAAAACTCAAGAACAGTTTATTAAACCAGTTTCTAGAGATGGCAAATTACCTTTATCCTTTGCTCAGGAAAGGTTATGGTTTTTGAACCAGCTATTTCCTAATAATCCAACTTATAATTTACCAATTGTTCTGACTATAGACGGTACTTTAAATATTCTCGCCTTGGAGAAAAGTCTGAACGCAATTATCCAACGCCATGAAACTTTGCGGACTACCTTTTCCGATCTCGATGGAAAACCCGTACAGATAGTTGCTCCGGTAACTGACTTGAAACTGCCAGTGGTAGACTTGCAAAATAACTACTCGCCCCAGGAACAGTCAGAAAAAGTTCAACAGCTAATCAGACAGGAAGCAATGGCACTGTTTGACCTAGCTAAGGGACCGATGCTACGAGTTACTTTGTTGCGACTTGACTCAGAACGTTATGTGCTGCTGATAACAATGCACCACATTATGTGCGATCTGTGGTCTTTAGGGATTTTAGTTAAAGAGCTATCTAGTTTCTATGCAGCTTTTTCTCAGGGAAAAACCTCTGTTTTACCAGAACTACCTATCCAGTATGCAGACTTTGCTCACTGGCAACGAGAATGGTTTGCTGGAGAGGTGCTGGAAAAACAATTGAATTACTGGAAAAAACAACTGACTGGAGTTTCCCCAGTTCTGAAACTTCCTACAGACTACCCCCATCCTGCTAAACCTACATTTAAGGGTGGGAGCAAGTCTTTTCAAATAGGTCTAGATTTGACTAGAAAACTAAGACAGTTAAGTCAAGAGTCAGAAAGTACATTATTTATGACTCTGTTATCTGCATTTTTTGTTTTATTATCCCGTTACAGCGGTCAATTAGATTTAGTAGTAGGTTCTCCTATTGCCAATCGCAATCGAGGGGAAATTGAATCATTGATTGGTATGTTTGTCAATACCCTTGTGTTACGAGCTGACTTGTCAGATAATCCCACTTTCCAAGAATTATTAAATCAAGTAAGAGAAACTACCTTAGAAGCATACGCTCACCAGGATTTCCCATTTGAGAAGCTAGTAGAGCAGCTAAAGATAGAGAGAAATTTAAGTCATAACCCTTTAGTACAGGTGGCGATCGCTCTCCAGAATACTAAAATGGAATCTTGGAATTTACCCGGTTTAAGGGTAAGTCAAATGTTGGATTCTGATTTCACCAGATTTGATTTGGAAGTTCAGTTGATGGAAGTTTCATCAGGTTTAGAAGTTTATTGTAACTACAGCACAGATATTTTTGAGTCAGACACAATAGACCGGATGATCAAGCATTTCCAGGTTTTGTTAGAAGCAGTGGTGACTCATCCAGAACAAAGGGTATTGCAATTGCCAATAATGACACAACCAGAGCTAAACCAAATACTGGTGGAATGGAACGATACCAAAAGAGATTATCCAAAAGACAAATGTATCCATCAGTTATTTGAAGAGCAAGTAGAGAAAACACCAGATGCAGTGGCAGTAATATTTGAGGAGCAGCAACTTACCTACTTCGAGTTAAATTGTCAAGCTAATCAATTAGCACATTACCTACAAAGTTTGGGTGTCAAACCAGAAGTATTAGTGGGTATTTGTGTAGAGCGTTCAGTAGAAATGGTAATTGGTTTGTTAGGTATCCTCAAAGCAGGTGGAGCTTATGTACCATTAGACACCAGTTATCCAGCAGCACGTTTGAGTTATATCTTGGAAGATGCGGCAGTACCAATATTAGTGACAACTAAATCGGTTTTATCAGATTTGCCACAACATTCAGCTCAAGTAGTTTGTTTGGATAGTGATTTAGAAACACTCCGTTCATCTCAAGAAAATACAGTTAACGAAGTCAGAAGTCAGAAGTCAGAAGTCAGAAGTTGTTTTGGTAACGGGGATTTGAGCAGCTCTCCAAAAACGTTTCACCGATCAATGCGGGGTTTTAGACCTAATTATTTTGATAATCCTGCTATTGGAGTAACTCCTGAAAATTTGGCTTATGTAATTTATACTTCAGGTTCAACAGGACAACCAAAGGGAGTATTAATTTCCCATCAAAATGTCACCCGCTTATTCCGCACAACTGAATCAATTTACAATTTCAATGCTCACGACTGCTCGACATTATTCCATTCCTACGCTTTTGATTTCTCTGTGTGGGAACTGTGGAGCGCTCTGCTGTATGGTGGTCGCCTTGTAATTGTGCCGTACTGGGTTAGTCGTTCTCCCAGAGAATTTTACGATCTGTTAGTCCAACATCAGGTTACTGTCCTGAGTCAAACTCCATCTGCATTCGCTCAACTAATTCAAGTTGATCGAGACTATAGTGTTGATGCTCTCAAACTACGATATATCATCTTCGGGGGGGAAGCTCTACAGATAAAAACTCTTGCCCCATGGTTTGAGCGTCATGGCGATCGATTCCCTCAGTTAATCAATATGTATGGTATTACCGAGACAACAGTCCATGTCACATACCAAATATTGACCAGAGAGAACATAGAACAAGTTAGTAGTCCAATTGGAAAAGCTTTAAGCGATCTGAAAATTTATATCCTCGATCGCTATTTACAACCAGTACCCATAGGAGTAGCAGGAGAACTACATATCAGTGGTGCAGGTTTAGCACGAGGATATCTAAACAAACCAGAATTAACAGCAGAAAGATTCATACCTAACCCTTTTGAAAACAACTCAAAACTTTATAAGACGGGAGACTTAGGTAGATATTTACCCGATGGAAATATAGAATATATTGGTCGCATCGACAACCAGGTAAAAGTGCGAGGATACCGTATTGAAACGGGAGAAATAGAATCGAATCTCACTCAACATCCTAGTGTTAAACAAATAGTGGTATTAGCAAGAGAAGATAACTCTGGTAATAAAAGTCTAGTCGCTTATCTCGTGCTAGAAAGTGAAACTCCAGAACTATCGCAGACAGAATCAATAGGAAAATTGAAACATTATCTGAAACAACGGTTGCCCGAGTATATGATACCAAGTTGGTTTGTAGTCTTGCCACAACTGCCACTGACTCCCAATGGCAAAGTAGATCGTAAGGCATTACCTGTACCAAATGTAGCCAGTAGTGTGTCAACGGAGTATGTCGCTCCCCAGACAGAGACACAGAAAGTATTAGCAGAGATTTGGAAAGCAGTTTTGGGAATAGAAAAGGTAGGAATACATGATCACTTCTTTGATTTGGGTGGTCATTCTTTGATGGCAACTCAGGTTGTGTCTCGGGTGCGACAAACCTTTAATATAGAGTTACCCCTCACAAAGTTATTTGAAAATTCCGAACTGGTGAGTCTGTCTCAGGAAATAGAGGTATATTTAGCTCAAAGTCAACGTATAGAAACAGTAGCCATTCAACCAAGAGATAAAAATGAAAACCCCCCACCCTTATCATACCCACAACAAAGGCTATGGTTTATTGAAAAAATGGATTTGAGTAGCAACGCTTACAATCAGCCATTAACTCTACATCTAGTAGGTAAAGTAGATTATGTCGCTCTACAAAAAAGTATCAACCAAATTATTGCTCGCCATGAAACCCTGAGAACTACTTTCAGTGAAATCAATGGTACACCAGTACAAATAATCAAACCCCCTTTTGAACTACAACTACCCATACAAGACTTAAGTGGGTTAACACCATCTGAGCAAACTGCCAAACTCCAACAGCTACTTCAACAAGAAAATGAACAAACATTCAATCTAGAAATAAACCCTCCTATACGCGCTCAGTTGATCAAACTAGAAACAATAGAACACATACTGCAAATCACATTACATCATATAGCTAGCGACGGTTGGTCACTGACCGTATTATTCAAAGAACTCTCAGCCATTTACACTGCAACACTAGAAGACCAACCATCCCCATTACCACAACTACCAATACAATATGCTGACTTTGCAGTGTGGCAGCGGAACTACTTACAAGGTGAAACTCTTGAAACCCAACTCAACTATTGGAAGCAAAAGCTGCAAGACTTACCTCAACTACAACTACCCACAGACCATCCCCGACCCCCAGTTCAAACCTTTAATGGGGGAGGTATACCGATAAACATATCAGCAGCAGTAACATCAAAAGTTAAACAACTCAGCCAAAAACAGGGAACTACCCTATTTATGACTTTGCTCGCAGTATTCAAAGTATTACTGTTTCGTTACAGTGGTCAAGAAAGCATAGTAGTAGGGACAGCGATCGCCAACCGCAACCGTACAGAAATAGAAGGGTTGATAGGTTTCTTTGTCAACTCCCTAGTCATGTACACAGACCTGGGAGAGAACCCTAGTTTCACAGAAGTATTAAACCGAGTTAAACAAACAGCTTTAGAAGCTTATACTCACCAATATATACCCTTTGAGAAGCTAGTAGAAGAGTTGCAACCAGAAAGGTCTCTCTCCAAAAATCCCTTGTTCCAAGTAATGTTTGCGGTGCAGCAGGAGGAAATCTTCAAATCATCCTTCAATTTACCTAACTTAGAGCTAAGTTGGTATGAAGGAACTGGAGCTGAAATGACAGTGCGGATGGACTTGGAATTACATCTGTGGCTAGCAGGAGATGAAATCAAAGGATTTTGTGCATATAACCGAGATTTGTTTGAAGTTGAAACTATTAGCAGGATGCTGTCAGATTACCAAAACCTACTATCAGCAGCAGTAGAGACTCCAGAACAACCTATTAGTCAGTTGCCATTAATGACAGAATCAGAACGAGACGAAATACTGGTAGAGCGGAACAACAAGACAAAAGATGACTCCGCAGATAAATTTATCCATCAGTTATTTGAAGAACAAGCCAAGAAAACATCAGATGTATTTGCAGTAGTACCGGATAGTATCAGTGTCTCCAGAGAGTATGTTGCTCCTCAGACGCAGACACAGAAAATATTAGCAGAGATTTGGCAAGAAGTTTTGGGAATAGAAAAGGTGGGAATATATGATAATTTCTTTGATTTGGGGGGTCATTCTCTAACCGCAGTCAAATTAGTTTCTCAGATATGCAGAAATTTCAACATTAGTCTCTCAGTCAAAACTTTATTCTTACACCCAATAATTGCTGAGTTAAGTAATATCATCACAGAATTACTAAACAATAAAAGTGTCTCTCAACAGCAAAGTTCTCAATCAATTAAAAATGACGTTCAGGAAACATTAAAGGATAAATTTGTACAAACTAAAAATTCCGAGTATGTACAATTTGAATCTCGCTCTTTGTTATCTTTATTTGCCGTAGGTAAAATTCCTCCTGTCGATGCTGTAGCTTTAGGCTATTTAGGAGAATATGATGCAGAAATATTTGATTTTAGTCGAGATTATATTATTGAAAATATCTTTGAAAATCTTCCTTTTTGGGTAATGGTCAAACAGACTAATTGGGGTAGAATTGCAATAATAATTTTGCCTCAATTTATTTCTGATTTATATAGCAATCAAGATGATACAGTACAAGTAACTATTGAAGCATTAGAAATGGCTAGAATAATTGGCGCTAAATTTGTTTCTTTGACTGGCTTAATTCCTTCTGCGACTGATTATGGTTTGGCAATTAACAAGGCAATTGCTAATCGTCAGGATTTGCCAAAAATCACGACTGGACATAGAACAACTGGTGCTGCTGTTGTACTTACTATTAAGAAGATATGCGAGGAAGGTGGTCGATATTTAAGTACAGAAAAAGTAGGATTTCTTGGCTTAGGTTCTGTAGGAATGAATGTGCTGCCTTTAATGTTGAAATGCTTACCCCATCCTCAATAAATTACTCTTTGTGATGTTTATAGTAAGTGGGAACTTCTCGAGAATATTCAACAAGATTTAGTACAGAAATTTGGTTTTAAAGGTCAGATAAATTTGGCATTATCAAAAACAACAGTTCCAGAAGAAATTTACGAGTCTAGTTTAATTGTGGGAGCTACAAATGTTCCAGATGTATTAGATATTATGCAGGTTAAACCTGGTACACTAATTGTTGATGATTCTGGTCCTCATTGTTTTTCCGTAGAGGAAACTATTCAGCGTTTTCAAGAACGGGAAGATATTTTGTTTAGTGAGGGTGGAATGTTGCGATCGCCATTTCCGATCAAAACAACAGTCTATTTACCACCCTCTTTAGAAAAGATAATGAATAATGCTCAAAAAGCAGCAGTTTTTAATTCAAATCCTTTTAATATCATGGGTTGTGTTTTTTCTAGTTTACTCTCATCTCAGTTTGAGCAACTGGAACCTACTGTAGGAATTTGCGATGGAGAACAGTCTCAATTACATTACCAAATTTTGCAAGAATTAGAATTTGAAGCAGGGGATCTACATTGTGAACATTATGTACTTCCAGCAAAATCAATAGCCAATTTTAGACAGCGTTTTGGGTTTGCTTATGGAAAGTCTTATGGGTGAGGGTAGGAGACAGGAGACAGGAGACAGGAGAAATGGGAATCAGCGAGGAGGTAGGAGTAAAAATTGTCAATTTGGGATTTTTCTGCACTTTGGAGGAGGGAAAGCAGAAGGCAGAAAGCAGAAGGTAGAAGGGAAAGAAAAGTTCAAAGGGAGTTATATCATGTCCGGATAATTAGTTATAAAAAAACTTTCTCCTTCAACTCTAGTTCTTCCTCTTCCTTCTTCTTTCTTCCCTCCTGACTCCTGACTCCTGACTCCTGACTCCTAATAAATAGCTTAGTTATTTGTAGCAAACATTTATCGCGCTTGGTATTAGTACCTAATTCTCGGATCGATATAAGCATTTAAAATATCAATAAAAATACTAACTACCACAACAATTCCGGCAAAAAATACAACAATTCCCTGTACTGTAGGATAATCTCGCGAACTAATTGCTTCATATAATCTATTCGCTAAACCAGGCCAAGAAAAAGTTACTTCGGTTAATATTGCTCCTCCTAATAAAGCAGCAAAAGTCAATCCTAAAATTGTAATTACTGGAATCATGGCATTTTTGAAAGCATGAGCAAATAGTATTCTTAATTCAGGAACGCCTCTTGCTCTAGCAGCTTCTACATAATCAGATTTTAATGTTCGTTTGAGATTAATTCTGACTATTCTTTCAAAAATACCACTGAGCAAAATTCCTAACGTTAAACTCGGCAAAGCTAAATAATATATAGAGGTGAAAAAATGACTTATATTACCACTAAAAATACTATCAACTGTGTATAAACCTGTAATACTTGGAGGTGGATTTTCAGTAATAGGAAAACGAGTACCTAAAGGAAACCATTTTAACTGTACTGCAAAAATTAATTGTAAAATCATGCCAGCCCAGAAAGGTGGAACTGCATAAGTAATAATTCCAAATAAACGCCCACCAATATCTAACTTGGTATCAGGGTGAGAAGCTGCAATAGAACCAACAGTAATACCAACAATTAGAGCGATCGCCATACTAAATACTGCTAATTCTACAGTGGCAGGAAAATAATTTTGAATAATTTGCCACACTGACTCCCCGCGAGTGGTCATTGATGTACCAAGGTCAAAACTGAGTAATTTTCCTAGATAATTAAGATACTGTTCCAGTAGTGAGCCATCTAAACCAAGTTCTACTCTTAGAGCTTCTTTTGTTGCTGTTGATACTTTTGGTCCAAGAATAGCATCTACAGGGTCTCCCGGTGTTGCTCTTAATAACAAGAAAACTAATGTACTAATAGTCCATAACATAAGTGGGGCTAATAGCAAACGTATTAATATATAAGAATAGAGGGCTTTAGAGCGAGACATTATTTAAAGTTATATAGTTCGGGATAATTAGTTATCATATTGCTAAGGAGTCAGGAGTCAGGAGTCAGGAGTCAGGAATCAGGAGGTACGAAGAAAGAAAGGATTTGAACTATTAAATTTTTAAATTCATATTCAACAGAACATCTGTACTAAGAGGAAATAATTTTGCGATTACTGTATACCGGATTTTATATTAAAAGTTAATTGATAATAGTTAAACTGTACAGGCGTTAACGATAGTTATGTGAAGCAAACGGCCGTTTGCCCCTACTCCTGACTTCTAAATTCTGAATTCTGAATTCTTAATTGTTTAATCCTTTTTCTTCCTTCCTAAAAATAACATCTGCAACTCGAGAAACTTCAGACATTTCTTTCACATCGTGAACTCGTAAAATATCTACAGATTCAGCTATTGCTGCCACACAACCTGCCGCAGTTCCCCAAACTCTTTGTTTAGCATCAGGTTGATTTAAGATTTTACCAATAAAACTTTTACGAGATAACCCTACTAAAATCGGACAATTTAAACTTTTAAACCTTGATAAATTACGGATAATTTCTAAATTTTGTTCGTAATTTTTAGCAAAGCCAAGACCAGGGTCAATAATAATTTTATCCCGTTCAATTCCCGCTGTTATAGCCGCCTCTATTCGACTCTCTAAAAATTGATATATTTCCCCAATTAAATCTTGATAATCTGTCAATTTTTGCATTGTTTTTGGCGTACCCTTAATGTGCATTAATACAATGGGTACTTTAAGAGTAGCAACCACCGAAAACATATCTTGGTCATAAGTACCCCCAGAAATATCATTAATTAAATTAGCACCAACTTCCACAGCTTTTTGTGCAACTACTGCCCTAGTTGTATCAACAGAAATTGGGATTTCAGCACAAATATTTTGCTGATTTCTTAATAACTTAATTATTGGTAAAACCCGATTAAATTCCTCCTCCAGAGACACAACTTCAGCCCCTGGTCGAGTAGATTGACCACCAATATCAATCATATCAGCGCCAGATTCTACCATTTTTTTTGCTTGTTTTAAAGATGTTTCTAATGTATTAAAATCACCACCATCACTAAAACTATCTGGCGTTACATTCAAAATACCCATAATATAGGTACGTTTTCCCCAAGCAAAATTTTGATAGTAATTGTGCATTTTAATGATGTTTAATAATTAATGCAGTAACAGTTAAATAATTTATCTTTTCTGTGGCAGTTTTATAGCAGTCGAAGGAAAGGTTAGGACAGTTCAAAAGTTTAAAACTCAGACAAAGTAAGACTTTTCCTTCTTCCTTCTTTGTTCTTCCTTCTGCTAAAATACCGCACCGTCTACACAGTACTGAAAATTGTTTGGGGTTATGAGACACAAAGTGGCCGATTGTTGACTATTCATAAGAATTAGACCTTCTGCCTTCAGCATAGCTGCCTTCTTCAAGAGAATTGATTTTAGGATAATTTAAGCAAAAGGGAAGAAAAAAATTGTCAACTATAACTGTTAGTAGAGCAAAAACTAGGTTGAATACTTAAACCAAATCTATAGATGATAGTGAGGTTTGATTATCCATAATTATTGCCACCAATTTATAGTTATGTTATAGTGCAAATTGTTTAGGAAATTTGTGAATTTATATTTCTATTTTGCTGTAACATACTCTTTTTTCCTCCCTTTTTTAATTTCTCAAAGAAGTCTAATTAATTATCAAAAATCCTTAAATTATTTATAATTAATCAGACGAGAAAAACTATCTGGCATTAAACTTGCTCCCCCAACTAAAGCACCATCAATTTCTGGTTGAGCCATAATTTCATCAACATTATTAGGTTTAACAGACCCACCGTATTGAATAGTGACATTAGAATTAGTTAACTTACTCCGAATTAAACCAATAACACGGTTAGCTTCTGTAGCTTCACAAGTATCGCCAGTACCAATTGCCCAGATAGGTTCATAAGCAATTACTAGATTTTCCTGATCCACATCAATTAAATCTGTGGCCAATTGAGAAAAGATATGTGATTCTGTTTCACCAGCCGCTCTTTGCTCCTTAGATTCTCCCACACAAAGAATAGGGGTTAAACCATTCTTCTGAGCAGCTTGTAAGCGTAAATTAACTGTTTCGTCAGTTTCACCAAAATATTGACGACGCTCACTGTGGCCAACAATTACATAACTAACTCCAATTTCCTTGAGCATTGGACCAGAAATTTCTCCTGTATATGCTCCCTCCTCTTCCCAATGAACATTTTGGGCACCCAACTTTATCCGACTCCCATGCAAATTTTTTGACATAAAATCTAGTGCAGTAAAGGGAGTGCAGAGAATTACTTCAGGTTTTTCAGGGATTTCTGTGAGTTGAGACATTAAACCCTGGAGAAACTCTTTAGCTTCTGCTTGGGTTTTGTACATTTTCCAGTTCCCAGCAATTATAATTTTTCTCACTGTTGATTTTGTAGACCTCAAACTTGACTATCTGCAACACTCCAGTCTAAGGCTTTATGAGTCCTTTTTCTAGACTTCAAAGAATAATTGTTTTCCTCATCACAATTGTGTTGATTGGAATGTTGTTATCAAACAGGATTGGGTCGCGCCACCCCGCCTAGAAATGGCGAAATATTTTTGGAGCGGAGCTCAAATCCCCTACTTCCCCTCCACCAGAGGGGTTAGGGGTGGTTTAACTTTTAACTTTTAACTTTTGACTTTTGACTTGATTATCCTACTGGCCAAATTCTAATCGAGCTTGCTCAACTATTTCTGCTGTGACGACTTCTTGCTCTGCTTCTCTGGCCAAATCTTCAATTCGCTTTCTGGCCTGAGTTCGCACAAAATAGGGAATGTTTTTTAATTTAATTTGAGCTTCTGCGGTCCATTGTAATTCGTTATTAAAATTAGAATCAGTCATATTAAATCTTCCAGCATCGGTTTATCTGCCAGGGATTAAAATCTCTAGCTAATTAAGGAAAGTTCTCTTAGATTAGAACTCATATTACTTTATTATTTTTATTAGTCCATTTTAACTTAACTTTGTATTCTCAGAAATTCCAAACTAACTATCAGGAAAATTTTAGGGAACTGGAAATATAAAATTTACAGCACTTTTTAAGATGGTGAGGTACAGTTCAATATTCATCTCTATTCCCGACTTCCAATTTTGTACCTTTCTCCTGCCTTATTATACCAATTCAAAAAAAGAATGTTACTAATAATAAGTGCGATCTAAATACTTTACAGAAAATGTCCCTTTGAGAAAAAAGAGAATTTACTAGCTCAAAACTGGTATTGAAGCCATTTGTTCTGTAAGTCGCAAATCCGACTGCTCCCCTACCTGACTCCTAAGAAATACCCTAGTTATTTGTAGCAAAAATTGATAAAATTGACATGACTCAGACTTTCTCTAGAAAAATTGCGATCTAAGTACAGAGGAATTTGAGCATGAGAATGCGATCGCATACCATGGAAAACCATTGCCCTCAATGCCTTCCCCAAAAGCTTGTCTGTTCCCTGCTATAGTTATATATAGTATGTTTCATATCAGTGAGGTACATCTGGCGGGCAAGATGCCCGCATTTTATCGTTAATATTTGTAGATCATATACCACCGAATCTCTTGTAAAACTATAAGAATAATATATAAATGTGATGACAAAACTACATATTTATGAAGCAAAACAAGCCTCAAGATTTCGAGAACTACAAAATTCTTTACGCGATCGCTGGGAAAGTATAGATTTATGTGACCATGGTGACTCCGATATTTTGATTATTCCTTCTGTGACACTAGACCAACGGGAATTGCAAAAGATAGAGGGCAGTCATAATTATGAAGAACGATATCTATTTTCTTTGATTCGTCTACGTAACCCCAGAACTAGACTAATTTACATTACTTCCGAACCTCTGCACCCGAGCATCATTGACTATTACTTACAACTATTACCAGGAATCCCATTTTCCCATGCTCGCGAGCGACTACTCCTATTTGCCACCTATGATACTTCTGCAAGACCTCTAACAGAAAAAATTTTAGAACGTCCACGCCTCATTGAGCGTATTCGTTTAGCATTGCGCCGGGATAAGTCCTACATGGTTTGTTATAACTCCACTTCACTTGAGCGAGAGCTATCCCTACAGTTAGGTATTCCTCTATTAGCATCAGACCCAGATTTGAATTTTTGGGGGACTAAAAGTGGCAGCAGGCAGATATTTACTGAGTGTAATATACCTCATCCTGATGGGAGTGAGTTAGTTTGGAATGTTGATGATTTGGCATTAGTAACAGCGCAGTTATGGGAGCGTCAACCTCACCTACAACGAATTGTGATTAAGTTGAATGAGGGATTTTCAGGGGAAGGCAATGCATTGTTAAACTTACAACCATTGCACAGAGAAGTGAATAGTGATAGGGTGACAGCAATACGCGATAGTTTTAGCACACTGCGCTTTCAGTCTGGTGATGAAACTTGGGAAAATTTTAGTCAGCGTATTTTTGAGTTAGGAGCGATCGCAGAAGCTTTTATAGAAGGAGATGTGAAACGTTCGCCAAGCGTACAAGGTCTGATTAATCCCAAAGGAAAAGTTGAAATTATTTCTACCCATGACCAAATTTTAGGTGGACCTGATGGGCAAATTTTTCTTGGTTGTCGTTTTCCTGCTGATGAAGCTTACCGATTACAGTTACAAGAATTAGGTATGAAAGTGGGAAAAAATTTAGCGGAAAAAGGTGCTTTAGATAGATTTGGTGTGGATTTTATTGCTGTATATCAAGGTGAAAATGCTACCCCAAAATGGGATTTATCTGCAATTGAAATTAACTTGCGTCGTGGTGGTACAACTCATCCATTTATGACATTAAAATTATTAACAAATGGATATTACGATCGTACTACTGCTTTATTTTATAGTCAGCAGGGACGGGCAAAATTTTACAAAGCTACTGATAATTTACAAAAAAGTCCTTATCGGGGTTTATTACCTAATGATTTGATGGATATTATTGCCTTTAATCAATTACATTTTGATAGCTGTACTGAGACCGGAACTGTATTTCACATGATGGGTTGTTTATCACAATTTGGCAAATTAGGTTTAACCAGTATTGGTAATTCTCCTGAACAAGCGGAAGAAATTTATCAAAAAGTTGTTAATGACCTAGATATTTCTTGTCAAACTTCCAGTAAGTTTGGTGTTCAACATTTCGGTTTTAGTTCTTTCTAGAGAAAAATTATTGAAGAAGGAGTCAGGAGTCAGAACTCAGGAGTCAGGAGGGAAAATTGCATGGGGATTCTAACCCCAAACAATGAGGTAATAATTAATTGGCTTGCGCTCAAAAGTCTTTTAGTAGGGGTAGGAGACAACCCACCCCTCGCCCCTCCCCCTCCCAGGAGGGGAATACAGGAGACAGGAGTCAGAACTCAGGTGGAACGGGGAATTATAGAGGAGGTAGGAAGAAAAGTTATCCCAAGATTGTTCTGTCATAATCGTCCCAAAATACTAGCATGCATGAGCTTTTTACACCAAAAAGCTTGCACTTTTTTCGACCAAAAAAGGCCAATACCAATATCAATCAATGGTTTGAAATTTAATCAGCAAGCCCTAATTATTAATTATTAATTATTAATTATTAATTAATGAATACTACTTTCCCATATTCCGCTTCATTTTTTCTAATTCTTCATCTGTTTCTAGACTTTTAAACTGTTCTTCCAATGGGTCTAATGAATTAGCAAAATTATAGAAATTGGTTTGATTCCAGCCATCGGTTTCCCAGCGTCTTTCATTCTTAGCAGTATAACGGTTAGCTTCAGCTTGAACAGCTTTTGCTCGTACTTCCTCCCGACGTTGTTTAATTTGACGATAGAGTTCTTTCGCTTGTTGGATGCGCTGCTTACATCCTTGCATCTGTCCCCAATGTTGATTACCTTGGCGTAAAAAAAATGCTTCCCTTTCTTGAGCAGCCTGAGCTAGATCGGGTCGATTAGCTGTTCGCGCTTTTTCCACTCGGTTATGCCAACGCTTCACTTCTTGCGCAGTTGAAAGAATATCTTGCTCTGATTTTTTTTCTTGGCGCTGTAGTTGCGCTATTAGACGCAAAGTGTCTTCTTCTTGTTTGCGTAGTTGCTCTTCGAGTGCCTGAAGTTCTAAATGAGGATTATTCCGCAGAAACTCTTCAAGCCGATTTTCTAGAAATTCGCTGAAATCGTCAAATAAACCCATAGTTAAGATTACATAAAATTAAGAGTATTAGGCAGTGGAAAATTTAACTTTTAATTAGCTATCAGCATTTCAGCTTTCAGCTTTCAGCACGCTAACAGCTTGAGTTTAAATCCCCGACTTCTAGCTTGTCGTTTAATTTCTAAGAGGGGTAGCGTATCCCCTTCTCAAAAGCTTATTGCTAAACGCCGATAAGCTGTTTACTGAGCATTCCGGACCGAAACGAAACGCTTTTTAACTTATAGAACTTGAAATTATAGCAGGGAACAGTGGGAAAAACATTGTCTAGCATAAGCCATAACCACTATGGCTATTGCGATACTAACAGCTATCACTAAAACTGTTGCCCTACAAAAACAGAACGAACTTCACCATTACGGCGAATTACAGCTTCTTGGTTTGCCACATTAACAAGAGTCCAACCACTACCACCAATATTCTCGCCTACATATATCCGACGCGCTACACCCTCAATTTCAAATAAAGCAGCCGAACGTTCCCCTAACTCCAAAATACCCACTAAGGTATTAATAGGAATCTGAACTTGACTTTCTGCCACTGCTTTCGTCGCAGGTATTTCTGCTGGCGGTGGAGGTAATTGTAATGGTTGTGTTGGCGCTTGTGACTCTTCTGATTTTGCTTCTGTTTCAGATTGAGTTTCTGCTTCTGGTTTAGTTTCAGGTTGGGACTGGGATGATGCTTCCGGTTGGCTTGTTGCTTCCGGTTTTGTTGCTACTTCTTGTGTTGGTTTAGCTTTCTCTTCTACTTTTGCCGTTTCTGCTTTTGCCGTTTCTGGTTTAGCTTTCTCCTCTACTTTTGCCGTTTCTGCTTTTGCCGTTTTTGTTGCTTCCGACCTTTCTGTAACGTTTTCAGCAGCATCTGCGGAGGCAGAAGCATTAGATGCAGATGCTGCTGATAGCTTTGGGGAAGATTCGGTAGACTTTGGTGCTACTGCTACTGCTGAAGGTACAACACTTGGCACTGGAGGAATTACCACCACTTTAGTTTCTGGAATAGTTATAGGTGCTTTTGCTACTTGTGCCTCCATGAGATCAACCAGTCGGTTGAGCGGTAATAGTAAGCTAGTGTTTGTTGGTTGGTTTGCAGGTACTGGTATTGTTGGTAAATTGTTGCTTGGTGGGGCGGGTGGTATACCAGGAATTTGTTGTTGTTGTTTGCGAGTTGCTTCTTTTTGTTCAATCATTTGGAGCGATCGCTCTATATATTCAGCAAATTCTTGATCTGCTACTGCTCTAGGACTTAATGTTTCTGATGATTCATTTAGCTTTTCTACATAACCTAAATAACCCAAAATTTTATCGAGTCCTCCCCTAGTTACTAACCACAAAGAAAGGGTGACTAATATAGAGGCAAAAGCTGCCCCTAAAAGTAGTTTATCTAACGATTTGCTTTGTTTTTTTTCTGCTTCTAATTTAGCTAATTTTGCCTTTTCTTCTTTGTCAATTTCTTGAGGTTGAGTATTATTTTGAGGCAGAACAATTTGAGGAACCTTAATTTGCGTTAAAGAGACAACTTCTGGTCTAGCTACTTGAGTCGGTAAGCGACTACCACCATCCAATACTCGGTCAATATCACGGAACATATCGTCCATCAAATTCTCAGCAAGATTATCTACCGAAATAGGCTCTTTAAATCTTGTTTTTTCTGAATTTTCTTCAGTTTTTTGGTAGTTCGTGGTCATATTCTTTTTTTACTCCCTATCCTCAATAATTTTTGATTTAAGAGTTTGTTTAATTTTGATTCGGATATTTTAGTTTACCAATATTATCTAGTAACTGTGTCTCATAATGAGATTAATTATAGACATTTTAACTATAGTTTATAAGTTATTCAGCATTTAAGCTATATATCTTAAATTTTGGAAAAGGGAACAGGGAATACTGGAGCTGGCAAGAAGGAATATAGAATCTAAATTAGTCTACTACATAACTCTACTATCATTATTTTGAGTTTTTGTCAATAATTATTTGACTTTTTGGCCAAATTTCAGATTTATTTGTAGCAGTGTTGGTTGTTTAGAAATTTGGTACAGCAATCTTTGTCAGCGTTCAATAATTAACAATTAATCATTACCTATCCTGAAAATTATAGGATTAGCGAACATATTTTTTTTACTTCTTTAAAAAACAGGATTAAAATCTTAATTATTCTGTAAATTATGCTCATCTAGTGAATATTTATAGAGAGATATTATTGATTTTTTTTTGTAAAAAAACTAAGATAGATATTGAGAAAATAATAGATAAAAAATAGAGGTCTATTGAACCAGACATGATATTACTTTTAAGTTGCTACAGGCAAGCGACCTTCAACTCTCTGATATTGCTTGGTTAAGAGCCAGGTTTGACTGTCTTCGTAGGTATCACTAGAAAAAGATAGTTGATAATTTTCAGCGGGATTATAAATATAGCTTTGACCTGAAGTATTGGCGATTAAAATTAACACTTGAGGGGGAAAAGCAGTGCGGTCAATCCAAAGTTCGGTAAACTGTAAATTGAGAGCTAGGTCTGTCTGAGTTTCTGTTTCTGGTAGGTCTTCGACTTGTTGGAAGCGTTGTCGTAATTTTGTTAATATAGTTTCATCGCTACTTTCTACATCGTAAGCGCTGCTATCTACGGCACGAACGATTATATTTGGCTCTTGTCCGTTGTCTGGATAGTATAGGTTATGGAAACACTAGAAGAGGCTCTTATAATAGTCAACCAACTTTCCATCGAACAAAGAGAAATGTTATTAGAAATTGTTAAAAATCAAATGATTGAAGCTAGTCGAGAGGAAATAGCTCAAGAAGCAAAAGAAGCGATCGCCTCTTTTCATAGAGGAGAATTACAATCTCAGTCTATAGAAAATATTATCACTGAGTTACAAGCAACTTTAACAGAAGATTAATAAGAAAAATTGTTTTCACCCCCAAATTTAAACGGTCATTTCGTAAATTTGTGAATAGATATAAAACATGGTTAATCAAATTACCGATCTAAAATTACTGTATGAAGTAGATGATTTATTGTGGTTAGAAAAAACAATCAAACTACTAAATAATCGTCAATTAGAAAACCTAGATTATGAAAACTTAATTGAGGAATTAGAAGCCTTGGGTAGAAGTGAAAAAAGTGCTGCTCAAAGTTTCGTTATTTTAATTATTCAACATTTACTACTTTATCAATATTGGGAGGAAGAAAGAGCTAATAACTCTAGGCATTGGCGTGGATAAATTTTTGCTTTTCGGACTCAATTAGAATTAAAAATCACAACAAACATTCCCCCCTTACCAAGGGGGGTTAGGGGGGATTCCTCTCTAAGGAATCATTTAGCTGAACGACTTGACTATCTTTATAGTAAAGCTAGAAAAAGCGCTCAAATTAAATCAGAACTTCAATTACCAGAAATTAACCCTTATTCTCTTGAACATATATTGGATGAAGATTGGCTACCAGAGTAATTATTTAACATCTCCTTCTTTATCAATATGAGCATCAGTTACATACATAATTTTTTCCCATTTCATATAATCAACTAAAAGGTAAACCCACGCGGGCAAGATGCCTGCACTGGCAACATTTAATTGTCAATATCTGTACTTCCAAATAAAGACTCTAAATTACGATATCCACTAACTATTCTCACGATTTCTATTTCTACCTCAGTTACTTGATAAAAAATAATATAACCATCTAAGGGCATACCACTAAAATAAGGCGTAATCTGAGCATAACTTCGCCCCATCTTAGGAAAGTTAATTAAGTTTTTACACTTATCATCAAAGCGTTTAATAAAACGTTCGCCTGCTTCTAAACTAAAGTTACTAAAATAATCAGAAATCTCATCTAGATCGCGAATAGCTGCTTGAGATAAACTATATTTATTCACTTAAATTTTCCTCTCGCAACCGCTGAAATTTTTGCTTTAATTGTGCAATAACAATTTATCCATCAACTTTTTCACCCTTTTCTAATTGTTCTAAACCTACTTTAACTTGAGCGCGAGTTTCATCAAGCCATTGTTGATAATCTTGTTCTTGTTTTTCTAATAGTTTTAACGCCACATCAATCGCCTGTTGAATATTGGTATACCTTCCCTTAGTAATTTGGGATTGAATAAATTTTTCTTGTTCGGGACTTAAGATAATATTCATCATCCAATTTAAAAAATAAACTATATTTAATTCTATCCTTAAATTAATATTGTTAGTTGGTGGTGCGTTAATGAAATGTAACGCACACTACAAAAATCTTTAACTTTTAACTCCAACAATTGGATAATCGGCTATAATAAATATTCTTAACTTCTTGGTTAAGATGTAGAAATATTAGACTCTCTTCAAACATTATCTGGAGAGGATATTTTACCAGGATTTATATTAGATATGACAATAATTTGGTAGTTAACTCTGAGGAATAAATAACCAAAATGACAAATTTGACTATCGAGCTTAACTCAGTAATTGAGATGACAGAAGAACAATTTTTTCAACTATGTCAAAAAAACCCGGATTTAAGATTTGAAAAAAATGCTAAAGGAGATTTAATTATTATCTCGCCGACGGGAGGAGAAACTGGAAGTTATAACGCTGCATTAACTTCTAAAATTTGGATTTGGAATGATCAAAGAAAGCTAGGTATAGTTTTCGACTCATCCACAGGTTTTAAACTCCCAAATGGCTCTAACCGTTCTCCCGATGCTTCCTGGATACCTATAGAAAAATGGAATAATTTAACTCCCGAACAAAGAACTAAATTTTTACCTCTTTGCCCTGATTTTTTAATCGAATTAATGTCACCTTCCGACAGCTTATCTAAAACTAGAGAAAAAATGAAAGAATATCTGGAAAATGGAATGCAGTTAGGTTGGTTAATTAATCCTAAAAATCGGCAAGTAGAAATTTATCGCGTTGGTAAAGATGTGGAAATATTAGACTCTCCTGAAGTATTATCTGGTGAAGATGTTTTGCCTGGATTTATATTAGATATGACAAGAATTTGGTAGTTAAAATTGTAAATTTATCGACATATACTGAAAAATTATCGAAATTTTTGTTGCGCGATCGCTAAATTTTTCACAAATAGACACAAAATATGATTAATCAAATTACCGCTCTAAAATTACTGTATGAAGAAGATTATTTCCTGTGGTTAGAAGAAACGATCAAACTACTGAATAATCGTCAATTAGAAAACCTAGATTATGAAAACTTAATTGAGGAATTAGAAGCATTGGGTAGAAGTGAAAAAAGTACTGTTGAAAGTTTCGTTACTTTAATTATTCAACATTTACTATTTTATCAATATTGGTCAGAAGAAAGAGCTAATAACTCCAGGCATTGGCATGGAGAAATTTTAACTTTTCGGACTCAATTAGAATACAAACTCACAATAAATTTACGAAATCATTTAGCTGAACGACTTGACTATCTTTATGGCAAAGCTAGAAAAATTGCTCAAGCTAAATCGAGACTTCAATTACCAGAAATTAACCCTTATTCTCTGGAACAAATATTGGATGAAGATTGGCTACCAGAGTAGTTATTTAACTTTCCTGGCGGGAAGTCCCGCGCTCTCCCGCAGGGGAGCGGAGGGATGGGAAAGCCTGGGCTCGGATTCGGACACCTTCATAAGCTAAACGTTCATATGCCCTTGACAAGCTAGGAGCATTTTGTTATTATGCCATGTCAACACAGGGGGAGGACATCACCTCTGTCTAAACAGCAGTCAGGGTTTCCCAGACTGAAGAATCCCTATGGGTCCGGTAAGGGCAACGTCGGGAGTATGTCAACATCTCTTCTTCTATCAATACGATTACACCACATTGTAGGGAGGTTCCATGGAACCTCCCTACAGGGTTATCGTTCGGACGATTTATGGTTTTTGTTTTTTGATTTCTGCTAAAATTTCTGGTGATCTCTCTAAATCTTCGTTAGATAACTTACGTCCTGGTTTAGATGTCAGGCGATCGGCTAAAGCATAAAACGCCTCGGTATCGTCTCGATGAGCTAATACATAAGCTCGTAATTCTGATTCATTCATGGTTTGAAAATTAGGATGATTCATAGAATTTTTACCTCATCATTTCTGTCAAACTGTAAATTGAGAGCTAGGTCTCCCTGAGTTTCTGTTTCTGGTAAATCTTCAACTTGTTGGAAGCGTTGTTGTAATTTAGTTAATATAGTTTCATCGCTACTTTCTACATCGTAAGCACTGCTATCTACCGCACGAATGATTATATTTGGCTCCTGTCCGTTGTCTGGGTAGCATAAGAATGTGCCGTCGATGATTTGGGTAACGTTGCTGGCTATTTGTAACAGGGTGTCTCCAGAGACTCTGGTTTTGGTATCGGCTAATTCATGGAGGGGATTTTTATTGGTTCCCAAACATTCTATGTCTAATACTTCCCATTCTGTACTGGCAAGTTTTGAGCCGAGTAATTGCAGAATATCCGCGAGATTGACTGTTAAGGTATTGTTATTTGGTTGGCGATCGCTGATGGTGATTCCACGCATATTTCCTCCTTGGGTTCTAGTCTGGTTGTTCTAAGGGTTCGGCAGCACCTCTGACAAAGCCAGAAGTAGTACCTATTTTGGGGTCGTTGATATAGAAACGGTGTTGATGAGGCGGTACTGGATGTTCAGGACGTATCCTGCCACTGCGGGGAAAAGTGGGACTGGTAAAGTCGATGTCGCGGACGGGATTACCGCTAGCGTCATATTCCCGTCTTTGATAAATTCTGTTGTTAATGGTATCCCACCGCAGCACTGAATGAGGGCCTATTGCTTTGGTATCGAGTCCAGAAATTCTGGACGGTCGATGACTTTTGTAAACTGGGGTTCCATCTGCATATTTGGCGTAAATTTCTGGTTGTGAGGGCATCAAGCATTAGGAAGTTTTGAGATTAAAAAAAGGCAAAAACATAGGAGTTGGGCAACTAGGAAGTCGCCTCATGTTAATACCCCAGGGGAAACCTTTATCCACGAACGGCGCGGATTACTTTTGCTGCCGAGTGGGCGATCGCGCAAATAATGATGGAAGTACCAATGGCACTACCAATTATCAAACCAACTTCTTGATTTTCGATTGCCAAGTCGGTAATTTTATCTATTAAATTAATGGGTCTAGTTTCCTGGACTTCGGTATAAGTTGTCTGTTTTTGGTTTTCTGGAAAGTTATTTTTCATGATTATTCTCCCCCCTACTAAAATATAACCAAACTAAGTTATAATTTAGGGAAAATAATAGTAATTAAACTAGGATAGTATAGATTATGGCAACACTGGAAGAGGCTCTTATAATTGTTAACGAACTTTCCATTGAACAAAGAGAAATGTTATTAGAAATTGTTAAAAATCAAATGATTGAAGCTAGTCGAGAGGAAATAGCTCAAGAAGCAAAAGAAGCGATCGCCTCTTTTCATAGAGGAGAATTACAATCTCAGTCTATAGAAAATATTATCGCTGAGTTACAAGCAACTTTAACAGAAGATTAATGAGAGAAATTGTTTTCACCCCAAAATTTAAACGGTCATTTCGATAAATTATTGAAATTTTTGTTGAGCGATCGCTAACTTTTTCACAAATACATACAAAACATGGTTAATAAAATTACCGATCTAAAATTACTGTATGAAGAAGATTATTTCCTGTGATTAGAAGAAACAATCAAACTACTAAATAATCGTCAATTAGAAAACCTAGATTATGAGAACTTAATTGAAGAGTTAGAAGCATTCGGTAGAAGTGAAAAAAGTGCTGTTGAAAGTTTGGTGACTTTAATTATTTAACATTTACTACTTTATCAATATTGGGAGGAAGAAAGAGCTAATAACTCTAGGCATTGGCGTGGATAAATTTTTGCTTTTCGGACTCAATTAGAATACAAACTCACAACAAACATTCCCCCCTTACGAAGCTAGGGTGCATTGTTCTCTACGGAATTATTTAGCTGAACGACTTAATTATCTTTATGGCAAAGCTAGAAAAATTGCTCAAGCAAAATCAGAACTTCAGTTACCATAAATTAACCCTTATTCTCTGGAACAGATATTGCCTGATTTACAAGATTATATTCAGTTATTTAAAAGGTTAGGAATTAACAACTAAAATTACTTAAAGAAAATAGTTCAAGCTGTAAAGGATTTTCTTTTGGAGTTGTATTAATATTTTTTTCAGTAATATTAATTAAATGTTGACCGAGCAAATACATAAATTTGGGTGGAATACTTTCGCCGATTTATTCTCTGATTAAACTATCTGATGCTTGCTTAATTTTTTTGTTTTTCCAAATCAAAGGTCCCCATTGATAATTAAAATCTGAAATAGTATGTAATTTGGAAGCTTCAGCTAAAGAGAGTACGCGATTTTGTGTGGGATGAATATTACGATCTGAGCGCAGTATCCAGGATATGATAATGCCAAAAATCGTCTATCTCAGTCGTTGGTAAAACTTCAGCATTAGGACATAAAAACATCAAGGTCAGAAATTGTTTATAAAGTTCGGCAACTCGATCCGCTTTTTCTAAAGTCCAACCCTTGTCCTCCTTGGGATGAGTGATTTTGAAAATAATTGGTTCTAAATCCAATTTAGCTAACTTTTGCTGGAACTCCTCCAGATTAGTAGCAGATTTTGCGATGGCAGGTAAATGGTTCATTAAATACCTCCAAAATAAAAATAAAGGTAAAATTCTAGTGACCAATTATATATATGCTGTCCTAAAATGAATAATGTATTAGAATATCTTTATAATTATCCAAAAGAAACAAGGATTACAGGAGAGTCTAGTAGGGTGTGTTAGGGTTTGCGCAGCACTCCGCAGGAAAGCGTAACGCACCGCCTCTTCCATAATATTCGGTGCGTTACATTTCATTTTCATGTCACGCAGTGAAACGCACCCTACAAAAGCTTCTAACTTTTGACTTTTGACTTTTAACTTTTAACTTCCACAAGTCGATATTGCACTTCCAAATAAACCAACAAAGCATTAATATCTGCTGGATTTACTCCCCCAATTCGAGAAGCTTGCCCAATAGTTAAAGGCTGAACTTTTGACAATTTTTCCCGCGCTTCCATCGACAATGTATCAATAGCAAAATAATCTAAATTAGCAGGTAACTTCCGATTTTCTTGCCGACTTATTTGGTCGATTTGATTTTGTTGTCTTTGCAAATAACCGGAATATTTAATATCAATTTCTGCTCCTTCTTTTTCCACTAATTTTAAATCTAAATTCCCCAAATTATACTTTTCTAAATCTACATAATGGAAACCAGGTCGGCGTAACAAATCTGCCAAAGTAATCGAACCTTTAATTCTTGTCTGAGTATCGGCAACAATATTAATAGCTACTTCTTCTAATTCTTTAATTCGAGTTGATTTTAACCGAGCTTTTTCCCCATTAATATTAGTTCGCTTCCTCTCAAATAACTCCCACCGACGGTCATCTATTAAACCAATTTCTCGACCCAAAGGAGTTAGTCTTTGGTCAGCATTATCAGACCGTAAAATTAAACGATATTCCGAACGACTTGTCAACATTCTATAGGGTTCTCGCAAATCTTTGGTACATAGATCGTCCATCAAAGTACCAATATAACTTTGTTCCCTGGGAAAGATAATCATCTCCTTATTCTTAACAAAATGAACCGCATTTATTCCCGCCACCAAACCTTGAGCTGCTGCCTCTTCATATCCAGTTGTACCATTAATTTGACCGGCACAAAATAACCCCTCAATTTTCTTAGTCATCAACGTCGGATAACATTGAGTCGCAGGCAAAAAATCATATTCCACCGCATAAGCAGGTCGCAACATTACACAATTTTCCAAACCAGGCAAACTCCGCAACATTTGTAGTTGCAATTTCTCTGGCAAACCAGTAGAAAACCCCTGAATATAAAGTTCAGGAATATCGCGACCTTCCGGTTCAATAAATATTTGATGACTACTTTTATCAGCAAACCGCACAATTTTATCCTCAATACTCGGACAATAACGCGGACCCTTCGCATCCACCCACCCACCATAAACTGGAGACAAATGCAAATTATCGCGAATTAATTTGTGAGTTTCTGGAGTGGTGCGGGTGAGATAACAACACATCTGTTCCCGTTCCACCCAAACTTCCGGGTCGAAACTAAACCAACGCACTTTTTCATCCCCTGGTTGCGGTTCCAGATATGTGTAGTCAACGGAACGTTTATCAACTCTAGCAGGAGTACCCGTTTTCAGGCGTCCGGTTTCAAAACCAAGTTTATTCAGGGTTTCAGTCAAACCGATAGCAGGAAATTCTCCGGCACGGCCTGCGGGCATTGATTTATTGCCTACCCAAATAACTCCACCGAGGAAAGTTCCGGTGGTGAGGATGATAGCTTTACATTTGAAGGCGACACCGAAGTAAGTTTCTACTCCAATAATTTCGTCGTTGTCTCCCAAAACCAAATCTGTCACCATGCTTTCCCGAACTCGGAGGTTTTCTTGGTTTTCCACAATATTACGCATAACGGCAGAATATTCTCGTTTATCGGTTTGAGCGCGTAACGCCCAAACAGCAGGTCCGCGAGAAGAGTTGAGAATGCGTTTTTGTAGGTAAGTGCGGTCTGCCATTTTGCCTATTTCCCCACCCAAAGCATCGACTTCGTGAGTAAGTTGAGATTTTGCAGGGCCGCCAACAGCGGGGTTGCATGGTTGCCAGGCAATTTTATCAAGGTTGAGAGTAAGTAGGAGGGTATTGCAACCGAGGCGTGCGGAAGCAAGGGCAGCTTCGCAACCGGAGTGTCCGGCGCCAACTACGATAATGTCGTATTCTTCTTGGAAATCGAAATTTTTGGTCATTTTATTAGTTAAAAGTTATTTGTTAGAGCAAATTCCAGGTATTATGAAGTGCGAGCATCTTGCCCGCGTGCCCGATATTAAAAATTAAATGTTCCCAGTGCGATTTTTCGGGAACCGTGCATCTTACTCGCTTCAGGGTGTACCTCAGTTTACAAAAATGTTCTAAGCAATATTTTTTAATTTGAGTATTAAAATATTGCCCAAAATCACTTGAGTTATTGTTTAAGTTTATAGTATAACATTTATTACCAATAATGACTTACAGAAATGATTTTGTTTTCTATTAGACATCTCCATAAAAGAGATAATAGGTAGTATAGAATGGTAAATAGGGGGAAGTAATTAATAATTTATCGATAAGAATTGATTTGACTTTTTATTTTTTAAGATGTCTATTAATAAATAATCAAAATACAGAAACAAGCTTTTATTGACATTGAAAATTAGTTAGATACTACTTATGCAAAGCTACTATCTATAGAGTTGAAAAAATATTGTACAATATTATTGAGCCTTATCTATACCGTCTCAGCATAAATTATATTACATTAAAAATAACTAAATAATCATGTCCGATTTATTTAAAATCATTGAAGTTTCAGAAGATTCAATCTCAGAAAATGAACAATTAGGAACTAAGGAAAAATATTGGTATTGCGAGGATGAAATTAACTACTTATATAAACAAGCTAGACCTAATACTGGGGAAGCTTGGTCTGAAAAAATAGCATCAGAATTATGTGAGTTACTAAACTTACCTCATGCCCATTATGAACTAGCAATTTGGAAAGGTAATTTAGGTACAATTTCTCCTTCCTTTGTACCACAAAATAAAACTCTTATTCTTGGCAACCAAATTTTAGTAAAAATAGACAAAAGTTATCCCGAATTTAGTCCTAATAATTATAGAATTTCTGAACATACTCTTGATATTGTAGTTGAGGCGATCGCCAATAATCCTATGCCTATTAAATTACCTTTAAACTGGAAACCTCCTCAAGGTATTGAAACAGCAATAGAAACTTTTGTTGGTTACTTATTATTAGATGCTTGGATAGGTAACACCGATAGGCATCACGAAAATTGGGGATTTATTATGAATAATTCAGTACATTTAGCACCAACATTTGACCACGCATCTAGTCTAGGTAGAGAATTACTAGATTCCAAAAAGAAGAATATAATCAATAGTAAAGCTGTTAAAAATTATTTAGCAAAATCAAAATCGGCAATGTATGATAAAATAGGAGATAACAAACCTATGTTGACACTAGATGTATTTAAAAATGCAGCACAAATATATCCCAAAGCTGCTCTAATTTGGCTTGAAAATTTAGCGAATATATCAGCAAAAGATACTTTATCGTTATTTGAACGAATACCTAAAAATTATATTTCTGAAATTTCTATTGAATTTGCTCAAGAAATTCTGAAAATTAATCAAAATAGACTTTTACAAATAAGAGAAAATTTGCAATGCAAAAATTATTCTTAGCTTGGCAAGACTCCGTTACTCGTAGTTGGTTTCCTGTAGGTTCTTTAACTTATAAAAATAATTGGTATGAATTTGTTTATCTTAGAGGTGCAGAAGAAGCTAAAAATAAATGTGGTTTTTCTGGCATCTGGTCTTTAAATGAATTTGATAAAGTTTATCGCTCTCAGGAATTATTACCTGTATTTTCTCATAGAATTATGAAGAAAACCAGACCAGATTATCCAGATTTTATTAGCTGGCAAAATCTCTCAGAAACAGAAGACGAACCTATGGTTTTATTGTCTCGTAGCGGAGGTAAAAAAGTAACAGATAATTATGAAATTTTTCCTTATCCAGAACAAGATGAAAATGGTGTTTATCATCTATATTTCTTTAGTCACGGTTTGCGATATATGGCATCTGAAACTATTGAAAAAATCAAAAAATTAGAAGTAGGAGAAACTTTGTTTTTAATGCACGATGCGCAAAACAATTTTGACCGAGATGCTTTAATGTTACGCACCAAAGATTTTTACCTTTTAGGTTTTTGCCCTCGATATTTATTAAATGATGTTTTTCCCCTACTGAAAAAGTATCCTGATGCAGTTAAAGTAATATTAGAACGGGTAAATCTACCACCAGCGCCATTACAAATGAGATTGCTTTGTCATTTAATAGTCAAACATGATGATTTTCAACCTTTTTCTAGTGAAATGTATGAATCTTTAGCTGTACCAATTTTGAGTTAAATTTAAGTATCAAGTGAGGGCGAATGCCATTCGCCCATACATATCGGGTTTTCAAGGTGAAGCGTGCGTAAGTCCTGGAAATGATATTTATTTCTTTTTCTCTAACTTACACTGCCATGACCGATATAAACCTAAACCACTAAAAACAAATAAACTCAGTACTCCCGTTGGTTCATAAACTGGAACAGTTGCCAGTCCTCCATACTCAATATAATAACCTGATACCTGCCAATCATCATTGCTAGCTAAATCATTCCAAAAACCAGTGAAGCTAATTTGGGCAAAATCTTCACCATCATCAGTGTTGGGAGTATTATTAGGCTCTAATATAGACCAATTTGCATAACTATTATTAACAACTGAACCTTGAGGTGCAGCACTACCTTGCCAAAACTGCATTCCTGCTTCTGGACCTGTAACCCATTTCCATACTCCCTCTTCGCTAGCATCACTTGCACCGATCCATCCTTCACTAACTTGATCTAAATCATTAGTAGCAATAGAATTAACAAAATCACTTTCTGCTGCTGAAGTGATGGTTACTAGATAACCTTGAAAACCATTAAAGTATTTATTTTCTGCTGCAATTTTTGCTTCTTGCCAAGTCAACCTTTCTGGGACAGATACATATTCATAATAATGTCCTGTATCTGAAAAAAAAAGAGCTGCTGAAGCTGTTTTGCTAATTCCTAAGCTGATTAAAATTGCACCAATAGTAGCAAAAGATAATTTTTTGATCATGGTATTTACAACTAATCTACAAAAATAAGTAGGTGGCCATAAAGCAATCCCAATCGGGTTTTCACTGTTCTGAATCTTCATCACTATATGGATAATTAAACCTACCTGCTTAATCATTACATTTTTATTTAATGATCGTAAGTAACTTTACGAATGTTTCATAAAAATGTTAAACTTGTAAGTAATTTTACATAAATCAACCAAACTATGAAAAGAGAAGTAAATACTAATAATATAGTAGTGCATCAAGAAAGTGTGGGGATGTTAACGAAGTCAGAAGTCAGAAGTTATTTTTGTAACGGGGATTTGAGCAAACCTCCAAAAACCCGATCGCCAGTTAAGGCGGGGTTGCGCGACCCAATTATTTTGATAAGATGAATATGGTCCCTAAATCATGGAAATAATTATGGGATGTCCTCTATTTGGTCATCACAAACCCCCATTAATAAAGATATAAAATGATTTCTCTAGGGTTCCCTCTACCTTGTTTATTCAACTATTCCTGAGCAACCTCATCCTCTGAACTTTTCGGAAAATTTCCCTGCTGATAAGCGGTAATTTGCTCGTCACTCAACAAGTCCATAAAATCTGCTAACTCACTATAAGTAACACATCGAACTTCTGGTAAACCACAGACAGACTCAGCAAACCGAAACATTGCGTTCCAGTAAGCACCGTTATTCCAAGCTGAAAAATGATGCCCAATATCTATAGGAGCACGGTTGCCATTATAGTTTTTCTGGAAATATTTCATGTAAGTTTTCAGAGTATCCTCCTCATAACGTTTCGCATTACGAGGGTTTGGTTTTGCCTTAGAATGCAAATAATAAAAGTTATAATCCATTGACAGAACATTTTTTCCACGAGAATTAGTCAGACTAGCTAACGGAAAGTTCCAAATACCATTTTCCTTTCGCGGCCAATAGTTAGATAATGCTACTTTGCTGGTGTCATAGCGGAAACCATTTTTGGCTAAAACTTTATACAAACCCGGACTTCGAGCTAATAGTGGTGCGCGAAAACCTTCGATGGCAGTGCGATCAAATACTAGAGAACCTGGCAATTCATTAATTTTATGCGCTCCAAAGAAAAATTGCTCGAAATATTTAAACTCTTCGCTCCAGTCTTTCTCACTCCATTTGCTACCATCAAAATGACCTACTGCATGAGACCCGATCTCGTGACCTTCTTGATACGCGAGGTTAACCTGTTCAAGTCTGAGAGCAATATCTTCCGCTGTATCACCCCAACCAATATCCGACCGACCTTTTCCTTTCCCACCGGGAGCATCGTAAAGTTTTCGTTTGTCTTTGCTGACAAAATATACTGCACTGACAAAATAAGTGAACCGCAGGTTAATGCCTTTTTTCTCCATTTCTTGGGCAAAGTTGCGCGATCTTTTCCAAGCGTCTAGGGAACTGGAACCATCAAAAGCTAACATCACAAATTGGGGCGGTTTATCTATTTTGCTAACTATACCTTCATCTTGCATCAATTTGTAGAGGAAACGTGCATTCCAAAGGTTCAACTGACAGCTATTTCCACCGTTAGCTTTGACACAAGCAGTGATTAATTCTTGAGGAAAAGGACCCATGACTTGGTTATTTTCGACGCAATAACCGATAATTTTGTTGAGGGTAGCTCCCTCCGGACATCTTCTGTTTCCATAAGCTTGGAGAAATAATTTTTCTGACCATTGGTTACTATTGCAACTGCCACCACCTCCCCATTCTCGACATTTTTTAATCATTGTTTTAGTGAATGGTCCAAGAGCGTATTCGCCGTTAGTATAGAAGTATCCACCTTTGTCGTTAATGGGCTTTTTTTCAAACTTTAATGTCTCTAATTTAGAATTGTTAGTGGGTGTAGGGTTGTCGGAAATATTTGATGTGTTGCTACAGGCAGATATTAAGATTAAAATACTGTAGATAAAAAGGCTATGGTATGATTTTTGTTTTTTTAGCACTTTGATATTTTTCACTCCTCTAATGTAAGCATTAAGCGGTCAGCTATCAGCTATTAGCTTTATAGAATTAAAAGTATGAGTAATAGATACCCTACTTATTCTTTCTACCAAATTTCCAATCTTCTCCACCGGGTAATAAAGTCAAATTATCGTCAATAACAGCTAACAAATCATTAGAAGAATAACTGTAAGTTAAGGCTAAAAAACTCTTAGCAGTTGTGATTACAGAATTTATATCCACCATTTCCTCCAGTTGAAACGGACTGTAAGCACCATTTTCAACCTCCACGCTAGCATCACCAATAGCAAATTCAATCGCCTCTTCTAATATCTCATCCCATTCTTCTTCTTTAATGTAATAAGAAGTTTTATTTTCCTTTAAATTTAAGCTTTTAATTTTTCTAATTGAAGCCCGAATTGATGCTGCCCAGGAATTAGTTAATCGTTTTTCCACCTGATTTTTCATTAAGTGAATTAACACCACAGTTAAATAATAATCTATCTTGAAAAGTATGTCTTTTTTACTCATGGCATCCAGTTCGTCAATAATTGCTAAGGCATCGTGATTTCTACCTTCCATAATGCAAGTCCTTAAATCAATTAACTCTTGAGTTGTCATTAGTTATTTTTCTCCTAAAATTAACAATTAAAGATGCTACTTATTTCTTCTGCCAAACTTCCAATCTTCCCCACCTGGTAATAATGCTAAATTATCGTCAATAACAGCTAACAAATCTTTAGCAGAACAACTGTAAGTTAAGGCTAAAAAACTCTTAGCAGTTGCGATTACAGAATTTTTATCTACCATTTCCTCCAGTTTAAATGGACTGTAAGCGCCATTTTCTACCTCCGTGCTTGCATCACGAATAGCACGTTCTATAGCATTTTCTAACATCTCCTCCCATTCATTTTCTTTGATAAAATAAGAAGTTTGATTTGGCTTCAAATTTAAGTCTTGAATTTCAATAATTGCATTGCGGACGGACGCTGCCCAGGAATTAGTTAAACGTCCTTCTACCTGATTTTTAATTAAGTGAATTAACATCACAATTAAATAGGATTTGATTTTTCTGATGATGTCTTTTTTACTCATGGCATCCAGTTCGTCAACAATTGCTAAGGCATCGTGATTTCTACCTTCCATAATGCAAGTCCTTAAATCAATTAATTCTTGAGTTGTCATCAGTTATTTTCCTATAAATTATTGGTGCTTAAAAGGGGAGTATGGGAGTATTTTGTAGCATGGGAAAAATTAAATACACAGTTCTAACAGAAGTAAATAACAAATCGGCGAAGTATCCGAAACAACTATCATAACCTCTTTGATTTTCCCTCTTTTTCTAGTTGTTTGTGGGTTTGGCGATCGCTGATAAAATCCTCTTCATCGTAATCTAAATCTACTCCTTTAGACTTAAGAAATTTATCTGCTTCTAAAGGGGTTGAAAATTCCAATAATTCTCGCAATTCACCGCTACTAATAGAACCTTCGCGATAAGCTTATACCACAATTATTTCGATTAGCTTACGTTCTAAATTTCCCCATTTTTCCTTTAGGAAAGAGGCAAGTTCGTCTGGTAAGAAAATCTGAATTTGCTGCATGAGTATTTCCTCTAGTTATTAACTTATCATATCATAAATGATGACTGGTAACTGATAACTGAAATGGTGTTATTCTCAAGAAATTTTCTGGTATAATACCAGCAACAGTCTCAAATAGTAACAGGAAATTATCTATGTCTCTGACAGTTGCAGACTTGGAAAAAGTCCAAAAAAAACTAACAGAAACTCATCAATAAACCCGGTTTATATATAAAAACTACCCTCAGTATTTCTTTATTTATGCCAGCTAGAGATGCTTACCATAACAACTTAATTAATGCTTTAGTCAAAGATAATTGGAGCATAACTGATGACCCTTACGTTATCAAGTGGGGTCCCATTTCAGTTATCAGTTATCAGTTATCAGTATCTCTGGCACTCAGCATCGGGATTGAAAGACTAAAGCTGATTTTTTTCATTCCCTTGAAAGGAGAAACTTTAGACCTTGTTTTTTAGGAAAAATAGCAGTAGAATTGAAAAGTTTTGCAAGTCCTTCCCCAATGAACGATCTAGAAAATGCGGTTGGTCAGTATATCGTTTACCACGATGTACTCAAAAAAACAAACCCAGAAAGAATCCTCTACTTAGCAGTAGATGAAGAAGCTTATGAGGGTATATTTAGCGAACCCATCGGCAAACTAATGCTAGAAAACCAACGCTTAAATTTAGTAGCTTTCCACAAATTAGAGGAGGTAATTATTGAATGGATACCATCAGTAAATATCAACAAATAATCGAGAAAATAATCGGCGAATACGCTAAATTGCGCTATTCTGATAGCGAAGTAGAAAGAAAAACGGTTTTTGACCGAGAACAAAACCATTATCTATTAATGATTGTGGGAGTAGAAGGTCATAAAATGGTTCATGGTTGCATAGTTCATCTGGAAATTAGAGAGGATAAAATTTGGATTCATCGCGACGGAATTGAAGATGGTATAGCAGGAGAATTGTTAGCAGAAGGGGTTCCTAAAGACAAAATTGTTTTAGGATTTTATACTCCCGAAAAACGTAAGATAACCGATTTTGCAGTTTGTTAATTTGAAGAGCGTTTTCGCTGGTGCAAATTCCGGTAGTAGACTGATACAACTAATGGGTGTACATTAGGGGTGGTTTATATAAACCTTAGAGTAAGCATTAAAATTCTAGCTAAAACCCGCCCCCTACTATTACACCGTTTTAGATGTGTCAGTCCATTACAATTTTTGCTGATAACTGATACCTGAAATTATGATTTCCCAAGAAAAAAAAGAACCTAAAATTAATCACATCCTTACCCTAACTATTCTATGGTTATTGGGAGCGGTGAGCGATCGCCTCTGGTTTGCTTTTGATAAGTCTGTACCTGCTTGGGATCAAGCTGACTATCTCACGGGTTCCCTGACTTACTGGCGTGCTTTTCAAAATGTGCAACTGTTTTCTGGGGAATGGTGGCAGCATTTTTGGGAACTTTCGCCGAAGGTTCCGCCGTTGACTTATATTCTTACTGTTCCATTTCAAGTTACTTTTGGTAGGGGTGCTGACCAAGCAACATTAGTAAATCTATTTTTTAGTGTTATTTTACTAGCTTCAGTTTATAGTTTGGGTAAAAAATTATTTAATCAAAAAGTTGGTTTTTGGGCAGCAGTTTTATGTATATTATTTCCAGGATTATATAGATATCGTTTACAGTATTTACTCGACTATCCTCTCACGGCAATGGTGACTTTAAGTTTCTGTTGTTTAACGTTTTGGTATTGGGATAGGGAACAGGGAATAGGGAATAGGGAACAGAGAAGAGGCAACAGGCAACAGGCAACAGGCAACAGGGAAAATCAAACGGGAAAAATTGACAAAGAAAAATTTAATTTTAATTCTGAAAAAACGTCTATTTTCGATAAATTATTGTCAAAAATATCTGCTATAGGGAACAGGGAACAGGGAACAGGGAACAGGGAAAATCAAACGGGAAAAATTGACAAAGAAAAATTTAATTTTAATTCTGAAAAAACCTCTATCTTCGATAAATTACTGTCAAAAATATCTGCTATAGGGAACAGGGAACAGGGAATGGAAAATAGGGAATGGAAAATAGGGAAAATTGACAAAACAAAGTTTGATTTTAGTTCTGAAAAAACCTCGATCTTTGATAAATTGCTGTCAAAAATATCTGCCATTGCAAATCATTTACTTATATCTTTAACTCTAAAAGATTGGCTTTTGGCGACTGCTTTTGGCTTGGCTTTTGGCGCTGCAATTTTAGTTAAACAAACTACAATATTTTTTCTCTTCATTCCGTTACTTTCGATAGGGGTAAATATTCTCAGAAAACGGCAGTGGCAAAAGTTAATTCAACTAATTTTTTCTCTGTGTTTATCTGTGGCAGTTTTTTACCCTTGGGCGAGAACAAATTGGCTATTAATGTTAACTGCTGGTAAGCGTGCAACTGTTGATTCTGCTATAGCTGAAGGCGACCCCAATTTATTGAGTTTGGATGCTTGGCTTTATTATTGGAAACTGCTGCCTTATCATATTTCTTTGCCTCTGTTAATTATTCCCATTGGCGGATTATTTTTTTACTTTATTCGGTCGTTCAAAAAACAGGATAAATTCTCATCAAATTACCTTCACTCTTGCCGATGGTTAGCTATATTTTTAATTGGCGGATATCTAATTTGCTCCCTCAATATCAATAAAGATTTCCGCTACACTTTGCCATTATTGCCAGTTTTATCAATTTTATTAGCCTTTGGTTTAATGCAGTTTCCGAGAAAAGTAGGAAAACAAATTCGGTGGTTTACTATTGGTTTAGCTATTATTTTAATGGTGTTAAATCTCTGGCCTGTAGGTGGAATTTTCTTCAGAAAAATTTCTGCCTGGTTGAGTCCTGGCGGTGTTTATTATGCACATTTAGGTAAAGAATGGCCTCATCAAAAAGTAATTGCTGAAATTATCAAAACTGACCCCTATTTACGGTCAACTTTAGGGGTTTTACCTTCCACTCCAGAAATTAATCAACATAACTTAAATTATTACGGTGCTTTGCAAAATTTACAGGTTTACGGTAGGCAAGTAGGAACTAATTTAAAACAAGTACCTCAAGATGTGCGATCGCTTTCTTGGTTTGTCACGAAAACTAATGACCAAGGTTCGGTAAAAAGAATTAAAAAAGCTCAAGCTGCTATTGTTAATACCATCGAACAAAACCCTAATTTCCAACTACAAAAAAGTTGGTTGTTGCCAGATAATAGCAACTTAAATCTTTATCATAATCAGTTTTTGCCTGTAGAAGTTCATCCTCTAACTAAACCACAGGAAAAAATCAAACTAGACTATGTAATTTTATCGCCAAAAATTCGACCTGGAGTGCCAATACCTATTACCTATAAATGGTCTGGTTCTTGGCAAGAATTACAGTCCGGTTTAGTGTTGTTAACTTATCGCCGAGAAAATATAGCAATTCCCACAGTTACGAAGTACATTTATAATCCCCCTAAATCCCCCTTAGAAAGGGGGACTTTGAACGTTCCACCCTTAGAAAGGGGGGCAAAGGGGGGATATAAAACTGTATCTCATAGATTCAAGAACTGCTGTATTAATCCACCAAAATTTCAGCAATTAGTTTCTGACAATATCTCAGAAAAATCTATTACAAGTTTCATTCACGATCGCGCTATTGGAATGGGGAGTTTATACCCTGGTGTTTCTCCAGCAAATAAGTCTGAGGTCGGGTTTGAAATTATTGAAAGGATAGGAATGTTACCCCCTGCCAATATTTCATCAGGAAATTACATATTAGAAGCGACTTATCTTAACCGGAAAACTGGAGAAACTTATCCTATTCCCATACAACCCCCCGTGCGTGTCGAAGTAGACCCCCAGGCCGAAATATTACCAGCACCAGAATTAGATTTAGTGACACAGTTACGGATGTGGGGGCAAAAATTGCCTCTAGGAATAAAAGGTTTAGAAACTGTATTTGAGGAAGTGGGGCGAGTTAACCAGTACGATCCAGTCCAAGATTATACCACACAAGCAGAAAAAACTTTGTCATATCGTTTGCAGCAAGACCCCAATAATTTAGAGTTGCTCTATGGGTTGAGTTTGGCCAGGGTTTTACAACAGGATGCAGATGGAGCGATCGCTGCTTTGACTAGAGTAACTGAGTTAGATTCTCAAAACCCCTTTGCCTATGCTTATTTGGCTTTTGTTTATCTATATAACTTAAATCCCGGGCCCGCAGCAATAGCTTTGAAGTCTGCTTTGGAACTTGACCCCACTCAGCCAGAAATTAGAGCTTTAAATGGAGTTACTGCTTTGATGCAAGGGAATGTAATCAAGGCGTGGCGTTATCTGAAATAGGGAGTGGGGGAGTGGGGGAGTGGGGGAGTAGGGGAGTGTGGGAGATTGAGAAATATTTGGCAATGGCGCTGAGATAGAACATTTTTTTATACCGAATTAAACGGACTTGATGTTATCTCAAATATCCAGGTAGAGAGTTGGGAAAAGTGGGAAAAACGTTTCTCTATCTAAGCTTTAGCGTCAGTACTAAGTACTGAATACCTCATTTTTTGCCATAAGTCAAGACTCAAGAAGTGTGGATTTCTATATTTTTTTACCCACAACACCGTAATTTATCCCAACTTGACACTTACCGCAATAAATTGTTACATTTGTTTACATAAAGGTAAATAAGTGTAAAGAAAAAAAAGGAAAAAAATTATGGTTATTTTAATCTCACTATTCGTTATCGGTTGGGTCGCTGCAGCAGTAATTGGAAGCCAAGCTTATTTATTGGGCGAACAAAGTAAGCCTATCCACGAGCGCAACTGGAGTTCTAAGTCTTTTGAAAATTTATCTGAATCTTTAACAGGCAATAGATTGGACTACAATCAGCGAATTCCGGCCTATAGTATGGACGCCTATGCTAGCCAGCGCCTTGCTGATGGTTCAAATGTATAGGTAAAGATTTATGGTTTGATTTTTCCCTAACTCCTCTCTCTGAAAGTTAATTGAACTATTTTCATCCCAAGCAGATATTCTGCTGGGGTGATTTTTTTTTGATTCAGGGACTGTTTTTAACGAAGTCAGAAGTCAGAAGTCAGAAGTTATTTTTGTGACGGGGATGCGTGAGCAACTCTCTAAAAATATTTCGCCTTAAAAGACGGGGTGGCGCGACCCAATTATTTTGATTTATCAAAATGTCAATACTTAATAGGTGCGGATTTCCACATCTTTTTATCTGGTTTACCGTCACTTATGCTAACTTGACACTTACCGCAATAAATTGTTACATTTGTTTACATAAAGGTAAATAAGTGTAAAGAAAAAAAAGGAAAAAAATTATGGTTATTTTAATCTCACTATTCGTTATCGGTTGGGTCGCTGCAGCAGTAATTGGAAGCCAAGCTTATTTATTGGGCGAACAAAGTAAGCCTATCCACGAGCGCAACTGGAGTTCTAAGTCTTTTGAAAATTTATCTGAATCTTTAACAGGCAATAGATTGGACTACAATCAGCGAATTCCGGCCTATAGTATGGACGCCTATGCTAGCCAGCGCCTTGCTGATGGTTCAAATGTATAGGTAAAGATTAATGATTTGATTTTTCGCTAACTCCTCTCTCTGAAACTTAATTGAACTATTTTCATCCCAAGCAGATATTGGGGTGATTTTTTTTGATTCACAGGCTGTTTACCGCTATTGGTAGTGGACTGACACATCTAAAATGGTGCGTTACGACGGATTGTTAAATGCCTTTCACAGCCTAGATTTTAGCCGTCTAACGCACCCTACTGGATTGTTTCATCTAAAAATGTGCATTAGAAAATGGGGGAGGTGACGGGGTGATGGGGTAATGCAGTATCAGTGATACGAAAAAAGCGCTCTGCAAAGTTTTAGCTGTGCATCCATCCGTGCATCCGTGGCAAAATCCGTGTCTTGCCCTGACTTCTCTAAAGCACTATTTTAGCTGAAACTGTCCACTACAAATTTTGCTTTCTCCTGTCTCCTGACTCCTGACTCCTGACTCCTTCTTCAAACAGAACACATCGCCATGAAAGTACATTCCCAAACTAATCTAGGTTGGACATAGGAGAGTAAATATTTTCTAGCTGCCTCCAGATGTTTGAGACATTCCACTTTGTCAAGCTGCTGCTGTTGCTTGGCCCAATAACTATGCTGTAGATAATCTATCAACCATAACTGCGCCTCCATATCCAAATTTTTACTAATATCTCGCCCTACTTCTAGTGCTTGACGAATAGTCTTAATACCCTGAGTGACTGTTTCCAAAATATCCGCAGGAATTTCTTGTAGTTGTTGCCAAGCAGCGATCGCTTCTCCTGGACTACCTTGAGCCATCATCATCACTTCTTTATGCCTCAAAATTTCTTCATGGCCAGCTTTTTCCAATACGAGCTTCATATTCTCGTTGGCCAAGCGATAAAAAGGAATGCGCTGACATCGGGACACCAAGGTGGGCAATAATGAATCAACTCCCGGAGCAATTAAGATTAAAGTTGCCCGTTTGCCAGGTTCTTCCAAAGTTTTCAACAAACCATTTGCAGCACTTTCTCTCATTGTTTCAGCTTGTTGCAAGACTACTACTGACCTTGCAGTTTCTAGGGGGGGACGACCGAGAAATTCACTAATTTCCCGTACCTGTTCGAGACGAATTTGAGGTGGTGACTTGCGTTTGACTCCTGCTTCTGTTGCTTCTTTTGCTGAGAGCAGTTTTCCTTGGTGTAGATAGGTGGGTTCTACCCATAATAGGTCTGGATGGTTTCTTTTGTGAATGCGATTTTTTAGGGATGGGTTAGCAGGGGAGTGGTTATTGGAGAATAGGAGTTCAATAAAACATTGGGCAGTTAAACCTCGTCCTATTCCTGGAGTGCCTACAAATAAATAGGCAGGGGCAATACGTTGGCGAGCAACTGCTTGAGTTAATAATTCTATGGCTTGGTTTTGTCCGATAATTGAGGTAAATGAAGTCACAATGAAGAAGGAGTCAGAACTCAGAACTCAGAACTCAGGAGGGAACAAGGAGGAAGAGGAGAAGAAAGTTTTTCCTGAATGCTATGAAAAGGATCCAGGAGTCGTAGGGGCAATTTCCTACGGAATACTTTTCTACGGAATACTTCGTAAACGTAAACGCGTTTGCGGAGCATGACTTTAGGAAATTGTCCGTACAGGAGTCAGAATGAATATGTTGAATACCATTTTTAAAATTAAATCTAAAAAGATGATTTAACTCTGTTTGCTGTTTCTTCTGATTCTCCAGAAAGTGGGAAAACTAACACACTCTTAATATTGGAATTATTAACTAATTCGTCAAGGCGGTGTAATTGTTTATCGGTAATACCAATACCGTCATATTGTTTGGCATAATTCAATTCTTCCTGAAAGTTATCTTCATTATAAGCTTGAATAAAGACTCGATCTACTAACCATTTTTCCCAGTCTGCAGCAAAATATTTTTTCGCCCAATAAGGGTTATGATGACTAAGATCAAAACTAACTGAATTGTTGGCTTTTTTCATTTCTGTTACCATCTGTTTGGTAAAACTTGTTAATTTTGCTGTCCGGTCTACTTTTCCTGGCAATTCTGCATGATATCCGAGATAATCATCCCATTGAACGGCATCGATTTTTGGATATTTTTTGACAAATTCAACTAAAATATTAGTAAAAAAGTTAGCTACTTCTTCTACTTCTACATCTAAGACATAATGCTCAATTCCATCGTAGGTTTTATCTACTCCAGGAACTATCCATTTTTTAGCAATTGCTAAGTCAAAAATCGGACTATTTTTATCAATTTTAATGCCTTTCTCAAAGTAAGCATGAACTTCTATTCCTTGTTTATGTGCTTCATCAATTAACCAAACTAACCATTGTTCATTAAATTCATTAGGACAGCTATTTGCTCCTAGTATTTGTTGCATTACTTCACTTTTGTACATGGTACAACCATTTCCCCAAACTCCGTGAATTATGGTATTAAATCCTTGTTTTTTATAATAACGAACTCTTTCACGAATTGTTTTTTCATCCGCATTATTAGTTATATAATAACGACTTAAGTAAATTCCTCTAATTTCTTTTTTCTCCCAAGGAGTTAAAACTTTATCGTTGAGGGAATTATTATTAGGTTTAACTGGATTAACAATCTTTTTTTCGGCAGGAGTAGGTGATGGTGATTCTATTTTAGGTAAATTTGGTGAGTTTTTGACGATTTCTGATGAAGATGATTGAGATGATTCGGTTTGATTTGAGTCAATTTCTTTTGATTTTAAAACAGTTTCTTTTTCAAGGGAATTATGATTAGGCTTAACTGGATTAACAATCTTTTCTTCGGTAGTAATAGGTGATGGTGATTCTCTTTTAGGTAAATCTGGTGTATTTTTGACGGTTTCTGATGAAGATGATTGAGATGATTCGGTTGGAGTTGAGTCAGTTTCTTTTGATTTTAAAAAAGTTTCTTTTTCGGTTGATCTCTCTTCTGATTTTACAGTGGGAATAGGTAGATTTGGAAATTTATCTTGGAGCCAAGAAACCACTGAATTATTAGATACGAATTTAGACAAATCGATCTGATTTCTCTGAATAAACCACCAGTAACTTCCACCTAAAATCATCAAAAAAATTAGAATTTCTACCAAACAACCTGAATCAAAAAGACGAGAAGAATTATCCTTTTTTTTAGACATAGGTTCAATAATTGATAATTGATAATGGATAATTGATAATTACCTCTTCCTTTTACGGAGAGGATTGAATAAAAGGAAAATTTTTTCTCTCTTGGTCGATTGGATATGGCGAGGAGACCTTGCAATCCCTTGACCGCTTGTTTTTCCTTGAAAAGAGAGGCTTTAAACCTTAATTATTCTATAAAATTTTAATCAATTTAGATTAGATTTTTTGATTTAGTTAATCTCAATCTAATTTAATCTCCCAGAATAATTACGTTATTACTAAATACATACAACTTCTGATGGAAAAATTTCGGAAATTTATATTTAACTTAATATGTAAGCATTCAGCTATAGCATTCAGTGTTCAGCTTTTCCTGTAAAATGCACTCAAGTTCAGCTTTTTAATTAAGGAATTTCTCTTTGAACTTCTACTACATTTTTAACTCATAAATTGAAGCACTATAACTAGAAGTATGAGTTATTAATATAAGCAATTTTGTAGTAGGAAATATATTAGATATGACTTAAAGCTGATAGCTGATAGCTGACTGCTGTTTGCGCAGCATTCCGTAGGAAATGCTTACCTTAATATAGAACGATAAAGGGGCTGATTTTTTACTATTTCTATCCAATTTTGAATTGCTGGAAATTGGTTTAAATCAAATCCTCCTTCATGAGCAACATGAGTATAAGCAAATAAACAAATATCTGCAATACTGTACTGCTCCCCTACAAAAAATTGATAATTTTCTAAATGTTTTTCCATGACATTTAAAGCCGCATAACCTCCTACTTGTTTTTGCTTAATTTCTGCTTGATACTCTTCTGCTTTTCCTAAAATACTTATCCAATAACGAGAGGTAGCAATATAAGGTTCATGGCTATATTGTTCAAAAAATAACCATTGCATAACTTGAGCTTTTTCCCATTTATTGGTTGGTAAAAATTTTGTTCCTTCACTGAGATAAAAAAGAACTGCATTAGATTCAGATAAATATTTTCCTGGTTCTATTTCTAAGACAGGTATTTTACCATTAGGATTTTTTTGTAAAAATTCTGGGGTACGACTTTCTCCTTTTGTAATATCAATTTCAATTCTTTCAAAAGGGATTTCTAACTGAGTTAACAGTAGACGGATTTTATAGCAGTTACCAGAGGTAGAAAATTCGTATAATTTCAACATATAGCAATTCCAATGATTGTGAAGTAAAAAATTCCTTTTTTTTAGGGAGTAGGGATTAAGGAAGTCAGAAGTCAGAAGTCAGAAGTCAGAAGTTATTTTTGTAATGGGGATTTTGAGCAACTTTCCAAAAATATTTAGCCTTAAAAGGCGGGGTTGCGCGACCTATATTATTTTGATAAAAAATAAGAAAAACAACCATGCCTCAGTAACTTGAGAAACGCTATTTTAAGATCAATACTTAAAAAAATCTCTTTCCCTTTATGAGTTTAATACCTCACAATCTACAGGTTGTTGACAATTGGTTGGGGTTTGAGTCCTCATCCATTTTTTCTTCCTTCTTCCTTCTTCCTTCTTCCTTCTTCAAGTCCATTCTATTAATTTTTTCCTCATAACTTCTTGAATTTGTTCTTGAACTTTATCTATGGTTAGATTAGCATCTATTCGTACTATCGAAGGATTACTTTTAGCTAATTCTTGATAGCCTTTTTGTACCCTTTTATGAAATTGAATATCTGCTTGTTCCATCCTATCAATTTTCCCTCTATTTTTAGCTCTAGTTAAACCAATTTTAACATCAATATCTAACCAAAAAGTTAAGTCGCTTTTTAAGCCACCTGTAGCAATATGATTGAGTTTTTGAATTAAATCTAAATCTAAACCACGACCATATCCTTGATAAGCAATAGTCGAATCAGTAAAGCGATCGCACAATACTATAGCCCCTTTTTCTAAATAGGGTTTAATCAAGTTTTCAATATGTTGAGACCTATCTGCTGCATATAGTAACAATTCTGCTCTTTCTTGAATTTGTTCTCCAGATATATCTGTATTTAATAGTAATACTCGTAAAGCTTGACCTAATTTTGTTCCTCCTGGTTCTCGCGTGACAATTACTTCTAAATCTATAAATTTTGATAAAAGTTTGTTTGATTGTTTTTTATATAATAGCCAATTTTGTAACAGTTGAATTTGAGTGGTTTTACCCCCTCCTTCAACACCTTCAAAGACAATGAATTTACCTATCATTTTGCATTTATTTATCTATTTTTAACTGCTTTTTTAGAAGTTGCTAATAATTACTAATTTCTTGATAGCAATAATTTTATTTTAGCTGTGTTCCTAGACTTTTAGGGAATAAGAAATGGCAGACATCGAAGTAATAAAATTCTTTAAGCATTCAGCTATTAGCTGTCAGCTCTCAGCTCTTATAAGGGGGTTTAAATGAATATAGACTGTTTCAGCCAGCTTTTATAGTAATATCATGTCCGGATAATTAGTGATCAAAAAACTTTCTCCTTCTCCTCTTCTTTCTTCTTCTTTATTTCCTCCTAACTCCTCACTCCTGACTCCTGACTCCTCCGTAGTTTATTTATAACTGTTCAACCGGACATGATATAAGTATAAATTCTGGCTCAATTAGTAAAGCTTTTATCTCAAACTAAAAGCAATAGCTGATGGCTGAATGCTTACAAAATTCTTACTAATTATTTAGGATTCCTATTAATTAAATTATTCTATAATGTATTGTTGAATACTTATAAATAAATGAAAACTAGAACAGGAAAAATAGAGATATTTGCCGTTGAAGCGAGAGGATCTGTTTTTTTTACAGACAAAATATTATATTATTACCTATAGGGAGTATATAGAATATTAATTTATATTTTATCTTTTTCTTTTGGCTTTATAGCACTACGCAAATAGGGCGCGGACATTGATAAATTCTCAAACTCAGTCAGGGATTACTTCTGAGTTCCGACTTCTGACTTCTGACTTCTGATTTGCGCGTAGCGCTATAATACCTCGAACTTCATAAGCGGTGTTTACAAGCTTGTTGGGGTTTGAGTCCTCATCCACTTTTTCCTTCTTCCTTCTTCCTTCTTCCTTCTTCAATTCAAATAATTTTTCTATTATTGGAGTTTTTTATGGCTCGCTATACTGGTTTATTTACTGTAGCTGTCGATGTAGAAAATATACAGTTAATTTTGACAGATATTCTGAGTTATTGTGGTTTTGAAGTTGTCTATATTCGAGGCAATTATTTAATGGCTAGTGAAGTTCATGGTCAAGTAATTTTCTCTCAACTTATTACTATAGAAATCAATGTTGCCATAGCAACTAATACTGAAAAAACACGCATAAATATAGTTGTTAGAAATGAAGAAATTCCTTTAAAATCAGATAATCATTGCCGTCAAAAATTTGATTTGTTAAGTAAGTCGATAATAGAAAATCCTAATTGGGAATTTATAGACAGCATTTAATGGAGGAGTCAGGAGTCAGGAGTCAGGAGTCAGGAGGGAAGAAAGAAGAAGAAACAGGAAGAAAAGGAGAAAATTTTTTATCACTAATTATCCGGACACGATCGGGACTTACGCAAATTCACCTTGAAAACGTCATATGTAGGGGCGAATGGCATTCGCCCTCACTCGATTTAGTGTCCGTGCGTAAGTCCTGATGATATAACCAGTGGGAGCATCTTGCTCCCGTTCTAAGTGTTCCTTATCTCCACTTACCATTAATGCAACACTACCAAAAAATGTTTGATCTGAGTGCCAGAGCGCAAACCTTCCTAAATTCTCTTCACTTCTGGGTAGTCCTACATGGTCATTTCAGTTATCAGTTATCAGTTATCAGTACCTCCGACTAAAGTCAGAGGCTTGAAATACTGAATTGAATATTTTTTTCATCCCCTTAAAAGGGGAGACTTTGGACCTCATTTTTTGGTAATGGTGAGGATATATATTTTTTAATTTCTCCCACACTCTTCATCCCCCCATCTCCCCAAATTCCCCTCCTGGGAGGGGTTAGGGGTGGGTCCCCATCTGACTCCTAATTAACTATTGTTCAACGAAATGTGCTACGCAGTAATAAAGAGTTTGTCACAACACTCACGGAACTAAATGCCATAAAAGCACCCGCTGCAGCAGGGTTGAGAATAATACCAAAACTCGGCAACAACACCCCCGCAGCTACAGGAATGCCCACAATATTATAGGCAAAAGCCCAAAATAAGTTTTGACGAATTTTGTTGAAAGTAGTACGACTGAGTTTAATTGACTGCACCACATCCATCAATTTATCCTGCATCAATACAATATCAGCAGCTTCCACTGCCACATCTGTACCAGCTTGCATCCCAATACCCACATTTGCTTGAGCTAGAGCAGGAGCATCATTAATACCATCTCCTACCATTGCCACTTTTCCCGCATTTGACTGCAAAGAAGCGATCGCTTCTGCTTTTCCAGATGGTGCCACTTCTGCCAAAATATCTTTTGAATTTATATTTAACTGTTGGCCAATAGTTTCGGCAACAGAAGAGCGATCGCCTGTTAATAACATCACTCTTAAACCCATACTTTGTAAACGTTGCACTGTTGCTTTAGCGTCATCCCGAAGCACATCGCTAACTCCGATAACTCCAGCTAATATTCCATCCACAGCAATATAAACTGCGGTTTTGCCATTTAAAGAGGGGATATTTTCAGCATTGACAATAATTTCATGGCTTTTCAACCATTCCAAATTTCCCACTAAAGCAGGTTTACCATCTACAACAGCAGAGATTCCTAAACCAGCTTCGGTGTGAAAGTCTGTTGCTGTGAGTAATGAGACACCCTCTTGTTGAGCTTTTTGTAAAATTGCTTTTGCCAAGGGATGACTCGCACCACTTTCCACAGTCGCTGCAACTTGTAATAACCATTGCGGGTTATCTCCGATAATATCGGTAACGGTGGGATGACCTGTGGTTAATGTTCCAGTTTTGTCAAAGACAATAGTATCTAACTCATGTACTTTTTCCAGCACATCCCCACCTTTAATTAATAAACCTCTTTCTGCACCGACACCCGAACCTACTAATATTGCGGTGGGTGTTGCTAAACCTAATGCACAAGGACAAGCAATAACTAAGACGGCGATAGTTAATTTTAAACTTAATAATAGTGGGGAAGTAGAAGTGGAATGTGCCATCATCATCCCTTCATGGTCGGTCATCTGCAACACATTCGGCCAGATATTAGTACCTGCTAAATACCAAAAGAGGAAGGTTGCGGAAGCGATGGTCATTACGCCGTAGGTAAAATAACCTGCCACGGTATCTGCCAAATTTTGAATGGGTGCTTTGCGGGTTTGAGCGGTTTCGACTAATTTAACTATTTGAGCTAATGTAGTTTCCGAACCTGTGTGAGTTGCCTGAATAACTATAGCGCCTGAGTTATTAATAGTTCCGGCAGTAACTTTAGCACCACATTCTTTTGTTACAGGTATAGACTCCCCAGTCAGCATCGACTCATCTATTGTTGTTCTGCCATTACATATTTCTCCATCCACAGGAATTTTTTCTCCGGGCAATACTTGGAGATATTCTCCGACTTTGACTCGTGAAGCTGGAATTTCTACAGACTCAAAATTATTCTCCCCGTTTGGTGGTGGGACTAAATGTGCGGTGGCAGGTTGGAGTGCTATTAATGACTGGAGAGTAGATGCTGCTCGATATCTTGCTTGTTGTTCGAGGGTTTTGCCAAGAAGGATGAAACCAAGGATCATTACTGGTTCGTCAAAAAAGCATTCCCAACCTAATTCGGGAAATAGTAGAGCAACAACACTGGCAATGTAAGCGGTCATGGCGCCGAGACCAACTAAGGTGTTCATGTTGGGAGCGTTTCGCCAAAGACTTTGAATACCGTCGATGATAATTTCACGTCCTGGTAGTAATAAAGCTAAGGTTGCTAATGCTGCATGAAACCAAATATTGCCCAAAATGGGAATTTCTAGACCAATGAAGTGACCCAGATGTCCCATACCTGAGAGAATAATGAGGAAAGCAGCGATCGCTATCCGTCTAATTTGTTGTTTAATTTCTTGGTTATGGCGCTCGGTTTGTTTTTTGGTTGCGTCTATTTCGGAGGTATCGAGACGTGGTTGAGTAGGGAAACCGTTATTTGTAAGTTTTTCAGCGAGAGTGTTTGGATCGATCGCCCCTGTTTCGCATTGGACCGTTGCTACTTCGGTTGCGAGGTTGACTAGAGCGGAGATAACACCTGTTTGTTGGGTGAGTTGGCGTTCCACTGCTTTGACACATCCGGCGCATTTCATCCCACTAACATCAAGGGTGATGGTTTCTACTGGGGAGCGATCGATATTTGTTGTTTCTGGTTTGGAGGCAACTTGCATAAAATTTTCTCTACTAATTAATTAAACTATTGAATAAGGAGTCAGGAGGGAAGAAAGAAGAATAGAAAGTTTTGAGCGGATAAAATCTTACTTTTTACTTTTGCCTTTTGACTTTTAAAACTTTAAAATTTTGAGCGGATAAAATCTTACTTTTGCCTTTTTGCTTTTGCCTTTTTACTTTTAAAGTTTTGAGCGGATAAAATCTTACGTTTGACTTTTGACTTTTGACTTTTTAATTTTAATTTTTAACTTCCAAATATTTGTTCTGCGGTCAAATTGAGTTCTGGAAAAGTCGGGGAACCAAGTACATCTTGACCTCTAAATAAATTAATCGCATATTCACTTTCCACTAAATTACAAACCGAAATAGTTGGTTGTTTGGGGTCTCCAATATATCGGCGACCTCCTAAACCTAAATAGTCAACTATCCAATATTCGTTTATCCCTAATCTTTCATATTCTGCAAGTTTTATTAAATAATCATTTTGCCAATTAGTACTTACTACTTCTATGGCTAATTTAATACTTTTACCTTGAGTAATAGTCGATCGCTTATTCCACATTGGCTCATTTTCCATAGCATTATCATCTAATACCATTACATCAGGAATATAAGCCGATTTATCCGAATCTATGGCTTTAATTAGTCCCTGTCGAGGGATAAAAAAAGGTAAATTCAGGCGTTTAATTTCCACACCTAATTCCAAAGCTAGAAAACCAGCTACTTTTTCATGAGTTCCAGTAGGTTGTACTTGAAAAATCTCTCCATTATGTAGTTCAAATCGACCATAACAATCAGGATACCAGTCCCAAAACTCCTCTAAAGTCATTAACTTAATATCCGGTTTTTCTACTGAAATAAGCATCTTAAATACTCCTAAAAATTTTAGTTATAAATCTATTTGGTTGTTAGGAAAAATTCACGGAGGAAAAGCAGCAAGAAAGTTAGATAATTTCTGTGGCTTTAACTGGCTTTATTTAAGTTATTTCCCCATAACTCTAATATAGGAAAAAAAATAGCGATCGCTCCATAGTTAACTGATTTTTTTAACATTTTCTTCAGGTAACTTTTATTATATTAATTCAAACCCAATTACAGCACTTCCCGCTGCCCATGAGGTATCTGTAGCGGGCAAGATGCCCACACCACAAGAGTTTTACTATTCACACCATATAAATCATTTGTCCTAAATATCTTGAATATCTTGTAATATCATGTCCGGTTGAATAGTTATAAATAAGCAGGGAGGAGTCAGGAGTCAGCATTCAGGAGTGAAGAGAAGAGAAAGTTTTTTTTATCACTGATTATCTGGACTGGACATGATATAAGATTTAATCTACTACCTACTACCTAAAACTTATTGAATAATTAAGGTTTAAAGCCTCTCCTTTAAAGGAGAAACAGGAAAAAATTTCACTTTTAGTCAGTCCTCTTCTTTTTAAGGAGAAGTCATTGTTAATTATTAATTATTAATGATTAAACACCTTATAGCAATTCCCATACTTATGAGGTACAAAATTTTAGGTTTGAGGGAACAGGGAACAGGGAATAGAAGACAAAAAGACAAAAAGATAACTGTACCTCACGACCTTGGGAAACGTTATATTCATTTTTGCTGATAAGCTAAATAAACAGCTTCTAAAAATTCTGTAGCAGTAACTTTTTGTGGAGTTTGTGTCAAACCAATAATTTCTTTTGCTTGAGTTGCTAATTTTTTACTCAACTCTATTTTTGCTTGTTTAGTCATTAACTTAGAACGTTGTAGATATTCTCGAATGACAGCAAAATCTTCAGGCAATAATTGAGAAATATCTGCTTCTTCTAGTAAATAATTTGCTAATTTTTTTGCTGTTTCGGAAGTCGAAATTAGATCGGCAACTGCCTTAACTTCTTGAATAACAATTGTACCTGCCACCCAGTCTCCTAAACGTTTTTCTTTTTTACTAAATAAAATTAATAACATTCCAATAAATAAAGTATCATCTACCGGACGGAATAAGGCTCTCAGAGTTGTTTGTTGTAATCTAACTGGTCTACCATCATCACGAATAACCCTAATTTTTACATAACGTTTTCCCGGTGTTTGCCCTTGCCAGATAGTTTCAAAAATTACAAAATATCCGACATAAATAACAAATAAAATTAATAACTGAATTGAAATTATCCACAACGACGCCTGCTCATCATCACCTCCAAAATTTTGCCATATATCTAAAAATTGAATATAAAAAAAGATGCCAAAGATTAGGGCAAAAAGTAAAATCAGACTCCAGATAATGTAATCAATTAACAAAGCATAAGCACGGTTGCCTACTCCAGCTAAATTAAAATCTAATTCCACACTCTCTGGAGTTTGTAGAGAGATTTGATTAAAAAATTTCATTGTTAATATTGATGAGATTTTCTGCTTACTTCTTTGCTGCTAAGAAGATTGAATATTTTGTTTTCTTAACTGTAAATCTATACCTTCTCTACGAGTTAGGATATCATAATAAACTACAGCTTTTATTGCTTGCCAAAATGGTAATATAAGTACATTGCTTACAGAAAAAATGATATAAAAAAATAGCAAGTATAGCAGTAGAGAAGTTGGATTGTTTAGTTCAATATATAGCATAACTCCTACAGGAACTAAGATTAGCCCCAAAGTCATACCAAATGGCAATATTAATATAGTTGCTGTTATCAATATGTCAAAAACTATCTCCAAACTGAAATTAATTTCTGATCTAGAAAATATAGGTGGTTTTAGTCTAAAAATTTCATAGAGTATTTTGAAAATATCATAGAATATTTCAGAATAAATATACAATATTACACCAACAGGTAATGCAACTAAAGTTGCTACTAGCAATATCACAAAAATCCGCCTTATATATCCTTTAGTTAATGCCCAACTGCGTCCTAAACTTCGAGTTGCAGTCATATTTTCTTCAACAACCAAAGGCATTTCAAAAAAAATAAAGCGATTCAATAATGTCATAAACAAAATCAAATAAATAGCCCAAAAAGTAATTCCTACAGCTAAATAAGTTAGATCGTTATCTACCGGAAAATTTGTAAAAATACTGATAATAGCAAAAACAAATGCTATGAAAACAAAAACTACAAATGCAACTCCAATCCCAATTAAAATCCCAATTAAAAATAATCCCAAAAATGCCCATAAAAAAATCCACAGTTTCGGGGCTAAAGTCCGTCGAGTTTCACGAATAGTTTCTAGTTTATTTGCTAATACTCCAAATACTAATTTACCAATTATCGCACGATTAACAATTGATTTTGTAGTACAAAAAGCAAATAATAATAACCAAACAGGAATTAACAATAAAAAACTTGAGTTATTGGCTCGGTCGTCAACCAAAATTAGAGGTATGGGAATGATAGCTAAAAATGGCAACAAAAACCATAAAGTTGCTCTAATAGCTACACCACAATAAGACTTAAAATTATCTCGATAAATTCGGATACTTGCACTAACAACATTCCCCACGCTTAACAGTTTAGTTACTGTTATTAGATTTTGAGACATGACTAAATTTACCTTGCTACAAAATTAAATATCTTGTTTTCTTAACTGTAAATCTATACCTTCTCTACGAGTTCTGAGGTCATAGTAGACGACAGCTTTTATAGCTTGCCAGAATGGTAATAAAAAGACATTACCTAATAATCCAATCGCATATCCAAGTAGAAATGATAGAAACTGAATATTTGGATTTGTTGCATCTATTGGTTGAGTGGGAGAAATAGCTAATAGTAGAATACCTTGAAGCATTGTGGTAAAAATAAGAAGACATTACTTAATAATCCAATACTATATCCCATGAGAAATAATAGTAATTGAAAGCTGGCATCTGTTGGGTTAGCAGGAATAGTTGCTTTCAGAATATTTTCGAGTATTCCAGCAATAATTTGTACAATTATCCCAATTGGTAATGTCACTAAACTTGCGATGAACAATACAACAAAAATTCGCCCTACATATCCTTTTGTTAATTCCCAGCTACGTCCTAAAGTTTGAGTCGCTGTTATATTTTCTTCTACAGCTAAAGGCATATCAAAAACAAAAAAACGAATTAATAATCTAACTATAAAAATTAAGGCAATAATAAAAATAACAATTCCAATTAAAACTAAAACTACTATAGTTCCCACATTTGGCTGACTAGCATTTGCCATTCCAGCAATAATACCAGCCAAAATTCCAATAACCACAGAAAGAATCAGCCAAATTCCAATTCCAATTAAAAAAAATAGAAAAAATGCTAGGAAAAAAATCCACATTTTAGGTTTTAAAATACGCCTAGCTTCACGAACAGTTTCTGGTTGATTAGCTAACTCTCCGAATACTAACCTAGCAATTATGGCATTATTAATAATTGACTTTGCCGAAGAATAAATAAACAATAATAACCATACAGGAATTAATAATAAAAAACTTGAACTATTGGCTTGATTATAAATCAAAATTAAAGGTATGGGAATCAAAGCTAAAAATGGCAAAAAAGACCATAAAGTTGCTCGAATCGCTACACCCAAATAAGGCTTAAAATGGTCTCGATAAATTCTCATCCCAGCACTAACAATATTCCCAGCACTTAGGGGTGCAATTGGTATTGTTGAATTTTCAGACATAACTAAATTTATCTCAATTATTTGCAGTGAAAATTTTATATTTATCTTAAACTAATCAAAGGTAACTATTAGGAAAACTTAATGAATATTAACCGTTGGATTAGACGTAGAGAAAAAAATTGGCAGCATTTAGACTCTTTATTAAGGCAAGTAGAAAAAAAGGGATTAAAATCATTGCCAGCAGCTCAAATCAGGGAAATGGCCAGTTTGTATCGTTCTGTATCGGCAGATTTTGCCCGTGCTAAAACTCACCAAGTGGGTAATATTCTGGAGCAAGATTTGCAGAGGTTGACTACTCGTGGTTACACTCAAATTTATCAGGGAAACCAGAAGCAGGAATGGCAAGCAGTCTGGGAGTTCTTTCGTTGGGGGTTTCCAGCAGTGGTGCAAAAAACTTGGGCTTATACGGCAGTGGCGACGGCGTTTTTTTTGGTTGGTGGGTTGGTGGCCTGGTGGTATAGTTGGCAAGACCCAGTGTTTATGTCGTTGATAGTGCCAGAATCTTTGATTTCTCAAGTACGAGACCGTCAAGAATTATGGACGGGGTCAATAGTAGGAGTTGAACCTCTGGCTTCTAGTAATATTATGATTAATAATTTACGGGTTTCTTTTTCTGCAGTAGCTGGTGGTATTAGTGGTGGTATTTATACAGTTTATTTGTTGGTATTTAATGGATTATTAATTGGGGCAATTGGCGCTCTAGTTAGTCAACATAATTTGGCTGTTCCTTTTTGGGCTTTTGTATTTCCTCATGGTGCTTTAGAATTACCTGCAATATTTTTGGCTGGTGGAGCTGGTTTATTAATAGCAAGAGCTATTTTATTTCCGGGTAAATATGGTCGAGTTGATGCTTTAAAGTTTTATGGTTTTCAAGCTGCACAGTTGGTTTTTGGTGTTGTAATGTTGTTAGTTATTGCTGGAATTATTGAGGGATTTTTCTCGCCTAGTCCGTTAGTGCCTGATATTTTTAAGTATATTGTGGGAATGGGGTTATTTTTGTTTTTATGTATTTATTTTAGTCAAAAGAAGGGAACAGGGAACAGGGAATAGAATAGAATAGAAATAAAGATAGGTGTACCTTATTAGTTTGAGAAACGCTATCAAAAGAAGAGAACAGGGAACAGGGAATAGAATAGAATAGAAATAAAAGATAGGTGTACCTTATTAGTTTGAGAAACGCTATAATATATTCTTGGGAGTAGGGGTTAGGGAGGAGGGAAATATAGCATATTTCTCCCATAAGAAGTATAAAGTATTAACAATTAAATATTTGTAGTGCGGGCATCTTGCCCGCGATAGGTATATCTCACCCTTGGTGGAATCTGCTGTAATGAATAAGATATCTTTATTTCATGGAAATAAATTGCTAAAAATATTCTTACTTATTACTTAATCACTGAAATGTTCAATAAGTATCGCATTATTTTTAGGAATTACTATCAGTCAGAAAAAATGCAGAATAACTCAATTATTCAATTATGAAGTACAAATAACTCCTCCATTACTTCCGAGTAAAGTGTGAAAAATTTTTTTTTTAGAGTTTAATTAAACATAGCATTTTTTTGAGAATAGGTATTATATTCTGTCTGGATAATTAGCGATATAACTAAGTTCCGCACTCTGCAAACAAAAAACTTATCCAGAGCAAAATCCCCTATTCTCTCTACTCCCTTATTTATCAGAGATAATATTAGAAATATAGCAGTCCAAGGAAAGGTTAAGACATATCAAAAGCTTAAAACTCAGACAACGAAAATTTTTCCTTATTTCGATTCTTCTTCCTTCTTCCTTCTGCTAATAAATATGAATAGCAAGCCAAATTGTTTCTATCTTTGGATCGGTTGAAATAATTTTATGTGGGGTTTTAGCTGGTATAAAAATATGACTATCTTTGACTAATTTTGTTGTTTTTTGATTGATTTCTAATATGGCGGAACCTTCAAGCAATGTTACCCATTCATCTTCATCTTGAATAAATTCTTTACTGACGAAATTAGGGGGTGAAATTATTTTATTAATTTTGACATTTTTATGTGATAGTAAATTTTTTAATATCTCTTCCATGATTTTTGATTAAAATGGTAGGTTTTAGGTTTTAGGTAGTATAGCAGTTGCCATTACTGTTAGGAAATATCATCAAGTTGAAAACTCAGACAACACCATATTTTTCCTTCTCTCCAAGATAACTAAACACCTTCTTCCTTTTTCTCTCTTCCCTCTTCCTTCTTCCTTCTTTCTTCCCCTATACAACTTTATTCAAAATAAATAAACTTTCATCCCCTCCACGTCCAATTCTTAAAGTTTCGTCTAAATAAGTAATATCTAATGTAGCAACTCTACCTTGAGGATTATTAGCTGCTACAACTTTAAAAGGATTTAGTTTGGGAGTATTAATACCCACAATTTTCTCAATTGCCAAATAACGTTTATCAAAATAAACATTGATGCGTTTATCTGCTAAACCAGATTTATCTATAGCTAGTTCAAAACTAGCAGTTACTTTTACATTTCCTGAGATTAACTTCAGAGGATGTTGTACTTCAGCTTGATTAAAAAATACTTTATTAGTAACATCAATTACTTGATAAACTTTACCTACTTGTAAACCCAATGGTAGGGAATCTAAAGAACGAATTTCTCTAGCTGTAGAGTATTGCAATTGCCAAGTTCCATCTAATAAATTAGTAGCATTTCGGAGAGGTTGAGGATGAGGATTAAGATTTTCTAAGTTTATTGTTAACTGTTCAATTTCTGCAACTAAAGTTTTATCTAACTTCAAGTTCGTTACAGGAGAACCATCATTCTTAGTTTGAATATTTTTGATTGTTGCTTGTAATTTTTCTTTCAATAGTTGATTATTCATTTGATTAAATAGTTGTAAAATTTCAGGAGTCAGGAGTCATATCAAATTCTGTTGAACACTTATTATATAGTTCGGGGGAGTAGGGGAGTCGGGGAGTAGGGGAGTAGGGGAGATTTAAGGCTTAAAGTATAGTTATAAACATATACTATATAACCGGATTATATATCAGGAGTCAGGAGAAAGGAAGAATGATAGTGGAAATTACAGCGGGTTCGAGTTCCACCTTGGTGAGGTACAACCCGAAGCGAGCAAGATGCTCGCACTGGGAAAATTTAATTTTTCATATTTGTATTTCATATACTTGGAATTTGCTGTATCTAGTTTCTTCCTTCTTCCTTCTTCCCTCTTCCGTCTTCCTTCTTTTATAACTTTAAAGCACTCATAGCTGCTTTAATTAAATTAAAAAAACGGGCATCTGAAACATCTACTTGTTTAGCATTATTACGAGTTTTACCTAACAAACCTATTTTTTGTCCCTGTTGAATTGCTAATACTTCTCCACGGGAATTTCTAATTCTTAATTCCTTCACATCTCCTATTTGATAAAGACTGCAAGTGTAAGGGCGACTACTGTAATAAAATTCTGCTTTTTGAGGAAAATTTTGAGGCGAAGTCTGTGAATTCCTAGAAATTTCCATCGGTAAACGTACTCCTAATAATTCCAACTCAATATTACTCTGACCATTCCAAGTATTTTCCCGCATTTTATAAGCAATATCTACCACCGAAGGTAAAGGAAAATAATCGCCCCAACGCCAAGCGATCGCCTGAATTATTTCTCCTTTAATTAAAGTTAATTTAATATGCCCCTTACCCACAATTCTTTGTTCAGAAATTCTCACATTTCGACTCCAAAACACAGGGTCCTTATTTTCAATTCCGCAGGGATGAAGTAAATCTATTTGACGATATAAATCAAAATTTAATTCCTGAATTTCTGCCTCAGCATCAATACTAACTAACGGTTTTAGATGCTTAATTTCTAAACATTGATGAGCAAACTCACTCAGACGAGAACGAAATTTATCCAAATTTTCTGCCGAAAAAGAAAAACCACCAGCCGCTCTATGACCTCCATACTTTCCTAATAGCTCATCACAAAATTGTAACGCCTCAAAAACATCAAACTCAGGAATGCCACGAGCAGAACCACGAATTATTTCTTCCCCCTCCTCCTCATAAGTGCCAATAAAAACAGGCACACCATAACGTTCCACCAACCGAGAAGCAACAATACCAATAACACCATGATGCCATCCCGGTTGCACCACCACTAAAACCCTTTCCTCCCGTAAATTTATCTGACTCGACTCACACCAAGCGATCGCCTCTTGTTCAATTTCCTCACATAACTGTTGTCGTTGCTGGTTAATTTCTTCACATTGCATCGCCCTTTCCAAAGCTATTCCCATATCATCAGTAGTCAAAAGCTCAATCACAATTTGTGGGTCAGCAATACGCCCAACTGCATTGATGCGCGGGCCCAGGCGAAAACCAATATCATCAGGTTTAAGAGATTTTTGATTATCTTTTGATTTTGGGTTTAATACCCCGCTATCTACAGACTGTTGAAAATTTTTTGGCGTTTGAGTTCCCTCTTCCTCCCCCCTTTCAAAGGGGGGCAAGGGGGGATACCCTCTTCCCTCTTCCTTCTTCCCTCTTCCTTCTTGACAAGTTCCCTCTTCCTCCTTCCCTCTTCCCTCTTCCTTCTTCCTTCTTCCTTCTTCCTTAGCTTGAACACCAGATACCTGAATTAATGCTTGTACTCCTGCTAACTGGGAGTGAGGCAAATATTGTAACCCCCGTTTCACCAAGCGACGGTTTACTCCAGTTAGAGGCGCCAAGTCAGCAATAGTACCCAAGGTGAATAATTCTAAAAGTGGCTTAATTAAACCTTGGTGTTTTCCCAAACGTTGCGCTAGAGATACTGCCAAAATGTAAGCAACCCCCACTCCTGCCACACCCCGATAAGGAGAAGTTTCTGAAATAAGCTTGGGGTTGAGGATAGCGTGAGCTGGTGGTAGTTTTGGTGGAATGTCGTGGTGGTCTGTAATAATAACATTTACACCTAATTCCCTTGCCCTAGCAATAGGTTCATAAGCAGCAATACCATTGTCTACAGTGATGATGAGACTTACTCCTTCCTGATGAAACTCCTTAACAATACGTTGGTTAATGCCATAACCTTCCTGCATTCGACTAGGAATAGCATAGTCAACTTTTGCCCCTAGATATTTGAGAGCGCGCAACAATAAAGCAGTGCTAGTCATTCCATCTGCATCATAGTCACCACAAATAGCAATTTTTTGTTCTTGAGAAATTGTAGTTTGTAATAAGTTGAGACTAATATCTAAGTCGGGAAATTCTTCTATTGGTAGAGGTAGTTTTATTGACTCAGGATCTAAAAATTCTTGTGCTTGTTCTATAGTAGAAATATCCCGGTTAATTAATGTCTGGGCAATTAGGGGTGATATTTCTAGAGTTTTGGCTAGTTGTTTAGTTATTTCTGGTTGCTCTGGATATATTAACCACCTTTGGTTAGGTAAGTTTTGCTGCTTTGGTGAAAGGGGGAAATTATTTTGCATATTGAATAAGGAAGAGGGAAGAAGGAAGAAGGAAGAAGGAAAGGGGCAAGCGAATACGGGAGCAAGATGCTCCCACTACCGTGTCTCGTAACAAATATAATTACAATGCACTACCACTTTAATTGTTTATATTCAGAATCATATTATACCAAGCGTGAAAAAAGAATACAGAACTTACCCAAATTGACTTTTAAAACACCATCTGTAGGGGCGCCATTCGGAGCTTTGCGGAACGCAAATGGCATTCGCCCTCATTCGATTTAGTGTCCGTGCGTAAGTCCTGAATACTTAACTTAAGTGAAACTTCAATTATCAAGTAATTAAGATGCTAAGTAAATAACTTTTTTGATAATTAGCACGCCAGTTATTGTTAATTATCCTTATATTTACTTCTCTGTACGGACGCCCTTATGCAACGTCCCTACTACTCTTTAAATGTAAACCATAATTATAGGAGGAAAAATGTTCAAAAGCTTAATCAGACAAAAATATTTAGGAGCAATACTGTTCCGGAACACTTATAACGAATGCTTGCTTCATTCATTAAAAAGCTGAAAAGCTCAAATGCTGAAATACTGATAGCTTATTATTAGGAGGAAAAATGTTCAAAAGCTTAATCAGACAAAAATATTTAGGAGCAATACTGTTCCGGAACACTTATAACGAATGCTTGCTTCATTCATTAAAAAGCTGAAAAGCTCAAATGCTGAAATACTGATAGCTTATTATTAGGAGGAAAAATGTTCAAAAGCTTAATCAGACAAAAATATTTAGGAGCAATACTGTTCCGGAACACTTATAACGAATGCTTGCTTCATTCATTAAAAAGCTGAAAAGCTCAAATGCTGAAATACTGATAGCTTATTATTAGGAGGAAAAATGTTCAAAAGCTTAATCAGACAAAAATATTTAGGAGCAATACTGTTCCGGAACACTTATGCGGTTAAAATACGTCTGGCTTATATCTTTGCTTTAATTGCAATAATTTTCCCTCATCATTATGTTTTAGCTCAAACCACTACAGAATATTATGCTGCTTTGAGTGAGGATAAAATTATTAATAATGACTCGGAAAATCAAGATGCTTCTATTAGACTTCTCCGAAAATAGTCAAACCAATACTGTAACTATCTTTTAAGGAGCGATCGCTATTTTACCAAGATAGTTGATTTTTACAGTCTCATAGGTATTAGAGATAGTTAGTATTAATATATAGCCCTAATTATAGTATCTTAAGTCAAGAACTTTTTAAGATATTTTCGGCTAATTTATTAATACAAAATAACCGTCCCTATTCCCAGTATTACAAGTCCACAAATAGTCATTATTATTTGCGTATATTTATCAGAATTTAGCCTGAATCTTTCCTGGGCTACTCGAAATATTTTTACCAATCTAATTATATGTTCTATAAAGATTCTTTCAGCAGCCAGTTCTTGATTTTGAGACTTTTGCTGACTGGTTAATTCTTGATTCTTTGGCTTTTTTTTCGGTGTTCTTATTGCTGATTCTCCAATGTAAGCTTTATCACCAGCAAATTTTTGTTCTTGAGCGAATTTTTCTTGTGTTTCACGAAAAAAACTTATGTCACTTTTTTTTCCTGGTTTTCCAGCTTCTACATCGACAATATCTTTACCTAATGGTAACACAATCACCTGACTTTTTCTAGTATGACTTTTTTTCTTTCCTGAGTAATATTCTTTTTGTTTTGCATATTCTTCTGGCCTTTCTATACCCTGTTCATAGCTATCTATAATTAACTCATACTCTGTTAAAATTTCTTTAACAATTTCTTTGTCACTGGAGTTTTTTTTACCTGTTCTAGTAGACTTGGTGGTAACAATTCTCCAATTATTGGGCACCAATAATTAAATGTATCATTGGCAGTAGTTTCACTCACTCCAAATTGAATTCCTAGTAATTGAAATGTTGTTAAATGTCTTAAATAAGTTAATGTTAAAATAATTTGTTCTGAGATAGATAATTTAGGTAGCCTACCACCACCATAAGCCATTATTATCACTTTTTTAGCTGTAGCTATTTCTCGCTTATTATTGTGGAGTTTTTCTGCTTGTTTTAATAACTTTTCTAACTGTTCATACTTCATACCTAATAAACGTTCTGATTCTTGTGGGTGATTGTGAATATAATCGAGTATATTAGTCATAATTTGCCTAGCAAAAATTACATTTTTTATTACTTTATCACAATTTATTTATTTTTCGGAGATGTCTATTTATTTTAATCGGGGTGTCGATAAATATAATGATGGAAATTTTCCCGGAGCTTTGAATGATTTTAGTAAAGCTATTGAGCTGATACCGGATTTTATTGAAGCTTATTATAATCGTGGTATTTTACGAATTGAATTAGCAGAATATCAAGGAGTAATTGAGGATTTTACTAATGTAATTAATCTCGATCCTAGTCGCATTGAAGCTTATTATAATCGAGGAAATATTAATAGTATTATTGGTAATTATCAAGTAGCAATTGCGGATTTAAATAAAGTAATTGAATTAGAGCAAAACTTATTTTATGTCTATAGTAATCGTGGTGTTGCTCGTTCTGGAATAGGAGACGCACAAGGTGCAATTGCCGATTTTTATAAAGTAATATAATTAGAGTAAAATGCTGTGGATGCTTATAATAATCGGGGAATTATTCGGCGGAAATTAGGAGATTATCCAGGAGCTATTGCTGATTATTCTAAAGTAATTGAACTGAAACCTAATGATGCTAAAACTTATTTTAATCTGGGAGTTGCTAGGACTGAATTTGGAGATAAACAGGGGGCAATAGAGGATTATAATTGGGCAATTAAACTTAACCCCAATTATGCTAAAACTTATCTAAATCGAGGTAATATTTGGCAAAATTTGGGGAATTATCAGCAAGCAATAGCAGATTTTTCTCAAGCAATTAAATCAAATCCTGAGTTGGCAGATGCTTATAATAATCGGGGTAATATCCGCCGTTTATTGGGAGACGAGTGGGGAGCAATTATTGATTACAACCGGGCGTTAGGAATTGAATCAAATTTACCAGATGCTTACAATAATCGAGGGAATGCTTATAGTTCTTTGGGAAATTATCGGGAGGCAATTTCTAATTACGACCGGGCTTTAAAACTTAATCCAGAACTATTTTTGACTTATCATAATCGGGGTGCTGCTTATTTAGAATTAGGAGATTATGAAGCGGCTTTAGCAGACCTTAATCGAGCCATTGAATTGCAGCCTAATTTTGCTAATGCTTATGAAAGTCGTGGAATTGTATATGAGCAGTTAGGAAATTTGCCAAAAGCTCTGGAAGATTTACAGAAAGCTGCTGAATTGTTTGTAGAAGAAGAGAAAAATTTAGAGTATGAAAGGGTTAAAGAAGTTATTGATAAAATTGAGCGGAATGCTGATATTAAATCAATTTAATAGGGATTTGGGTAAGTTTAACTTTAAAAGCATTTATTTGTTTAATTTTATCTGGTTCAACATCTCCAAAAAATCGATAAGTAACCTCACCAACAACTCCAATAAACTTACTTCGAGAATCAGCAACAATTTCTGTATTAATATCGAAATAACTAGGATATATCGAGTCAAGCGGAATTTAAAAAAATTCCATCCCACTATATTGATCCCAACGATTCAATAAAGAATTAAACACACAATCTTTAGTAGGCATCGGCGTATCATAACTCCCTTGTCGAAAACAAGTAGGAGTAGCAAAATTTAGGGTAATAATTCTCTGAGAATCAGAAGCATTTTCATAGATTTATTGATAAGAAAAAGAGCCTACCCAAGGTCAATCGGGTTTCGGCGTACTAAGAATATTAATAATGTTTAAATTTGCCAGACCTAAATGCCAAGGTTTTTCAGGATTAATATTCAACCAAAGTTGAGTTAATTCGCTGAATAAATTGTCATCTAAAAGAGATACACGCCACCAACAATTAGTACCTGGTGGAATAAATTTTTTATGTTGCCATTGGAGAGTATGGTCGCGACTTTTTGAGGAGCGTTTTTGAGTTTGTAAATGACTAACAGTAAAAGGTTTATTACCAGTAGATTCATGGAGGCGATCGCCTAAATTTCTATCGACGGAACTAACTAAAGTTAAGAACAAAGCATGGAGATGTCTGCCTGTTAGATATTTGGTAGGAATGGGAGATTTAGGGGTTAGGTTGAGGACGAGACTATAGGGCATGGGAAATTAAAAGTCAAAAGTTAAAAGTCAAAAGTTAAAAGTAAGATTTTAGGTACTGGTGTACAAGTAGTAGTATCCTAAAAAAAATCAAGTAGTCAAATGCTATAAATGTCCCGTTTAGCAAAAGTTTTTTTCATAAATAATTTTCCCATCTCGTGCCACATAAAAACCTAATGGTGGAGAACATTTGTTGAGTTATACCACATCAATAATATCGCTGTTAATTTGAAAAATATTTCCCAATCCTATCGGAACTTCAAACCAAGCAAAAGTATTATCTCTCATCATATTTTTGCAAATTTATTCATCATCATATGGTGCAGCAAAATCCCAGTCACTTTTGGCGTGAGTATCCCCTCTAACGCGAGACACAAATAATACCAATATTTTCAGGTAAGGGATTTTTTGGGTAGTTGGGGAGAGAGTTTTTTTAAGTCGGAAAATGATTGTGTTTTCATCTTTAATATGTTCTGAGAAATTGCAAATTTTGACAAAAATGGTTCTACAGGTTCTTGCACAAAGCAACAAAGCCCTTAAGAACCCTAGTATGGATTAATTATCTATATCTTGATACTAATTTAGATTGCCCGCTTCACATTTTTACAGTGATAACTAATTGCTTGTACTGTTACCTCAAAACGTTCGGCAAGTTCTTTAAGAGATACTCCTATAGCATAATCATTTTGAATTTTTTTGATTTGCTGTGGGTTAAGTTTTCGAGTTTTTGACTCAAACAACCGATCAATATTTACATCTTCTGGCTCAGGTAATTCGTATTTGCGTTTAGCAGCATTGATAGAGATGTCGTGCGCTTCAGACAAATTACCTGTATAAAGCTCAGTTGTCATACGCTCAACAAAACCTACAGCTTCAAGTCCCAAAGCTTCAGGAATATGATTACGAGCAATGCGTGGAGTACCATCTATTGTCTCCCATTCTAGGCGCATTTCAGATGCAAGTTTGCCAAATAGTTTGATATAGGTATAGTCAGTCCAGTAGGCAGGTGACTCTCGAATTTCAGCAATAAAGCGAGCATAGGGCAACCGTTCATGTTTATTCCTCAAACGAGCCTCTAACCACTGATGTAGCGCTTCACTGTCAGCTTTTGTGTAAACTCCTTGGATCGCAGTGTATGCCTGGGCATAAAAACCTTCGGTGGCAAACCACTTAAGAAAGTCTTTGATCTTGTCTTGCGTTCCATTGGGTAGCCTTCTTTCTGTGAGAAGTTCAAAAGCAAGATCAATAAACTCTGATACCTCTAGAACTTTATGATAGGGGCTTGTAAGATTACCATAACCCTGTTTTTTATCGTCTTCATCAAATGGTAAGTGATATACTGCAAATCGCTTTTTGTTCTTTTTCATCAAATGGTAAGTGATATACTGCAAATCGCTTTTTATTCTTTGGTAATTCAAAATACTCAATTATGTCGGTGCTATGAAAGTCACCAGGATTTTCATTACGGGTCTGGCGTGTCCACTTCGCTAACTGCTTATAAGTAATGCCAGCATATTCATTTGACATTCGGAAGTTCAAACCTATGTTGGGTTTATTATGCCCAAAAGCATGAGGATTGATAATAATAGCCTCAAACTTCCGGTTTTTGTATCTCAGATTTAGACGTTGCCCTGGTCTTAAGTCCATGTTTGTTTTTTCCTTCTAAATTGATTAAGTAGCAGGGAAAGCTCTTGCATTAAATATTGAGGTTTATGTAAAGCTTTTCGCATCAGTCGTACAGCGACCAAACCAATACCTTTAGCTACTAACTTAGTAATTCCAGAGTAGGGCTAGGATTACGTGTTCATGAACTCACTTGCGATCGCTACTCTCTTGAGACTTTTCCCACACCTTATTACGATAGACAATTCTTGAAAAAACGTCAACTTTATAATTGGGTTCATAGTATTTAACCGCTTTAAATGCTAAATGACCAATAAAAATAACATCTATAACCAATAATTTTGAGACCAAATTCACTTTTTTTTACTTCTGACTTCTGACTTCCGTAAGACGTTCCATGGAACGTCCCTACAGTAGTCTACCCAAATGAAAGCCTCTGTAAAACTAAGACAACGCAATATTCTTCCTTCTGCTATAAAAAAAACCACCCCCAATCAATGGAGGTGGCCCAAACACAATACACACTATTTACAGCAGTCAAAGGAAAGGAGGCAGATAGATCGAGAGCTGAAAACTAAGACAACACAATATTTTCCTTCTTCCTTCTTCCTTCTTCCTTCTTCAAACCTAGTAATCGAAATCTCCACCGCCCATACCAGCGCCAGCAGGAGCACCTTCCTTGGGTTCAGGTTTGTCAACAACAATACACTCAGTTGTCAACACCATACCAGCAATAGAAGCAGCGTTTTGTAGAGCAGAACGAGTTACCTTAGCAGGGTCAACAATACCAGCTTCAAACAAATCTATAAAGTCGTTAGTAGCAGCATTGTAACCAGTATTAAAATCTTTCTCTCTCACGCGCTCGGCAATCACAGCACCATTCTGGCCGGCATTTTCAGCAATGCGCTTTAGAGGAGCTAACAAAGCACGACTCACAATTAAAGCACCAGTTAACTCTTCTGCTTGCAAATTCTCATTTGCCCAATTTTCTAGATCGGGAGCTAGGTGAGCTAGAGTTGTACCGCCACCAGGAACAATACCTTCTTCTACAGCAGCTTTAGTTGCGTTGATAGCGTCTTCCAAGCGTAATTTGCGGTCTTTCATTTCTGTTTCAGTAGCAGCACCAACTTTGATTACAGCTACCCCACCAGCTAACTTAGCTAAACGCTCTTGTAACTTCTCTTTGTCGTAGGAAGATTCAGTTTCTTCCATCTGACGGCGAATTTGGTCGCAACGAGATTTAACTTCTTTTTCGTTACCTTCAGCAACGATGGTAGTGTTGTCCTTGGTGATGTTGATGCGACGAGCTTTACCAAGCATATCTAGTTTGGTGCTTTCTAGTTTCAAACCAGCATCTTCAGTAATAACTTGACCGCCAGTTAATACAGCAATATCTTCTAACATTGCTTTACGGCGATCGCCAAAACCAGGAGCTTTCACAGCAGCTACATTCAACACACCCCGCAAACGGTTAACAACCAGAGTAGCTAAAGCTTCTTTCTCAATATCTTCAGCTAAGATTAATAAAGGTTTGCCAGAACGAGCTACTTGTTCTAATACTGGTACTAAATCTTGTACTAAAGCAATTTTCTTATCAGTAATTAGAATCATTGGTTCTTCGAGTACCGCTTCCATCCGCTCCATATCTGTTGCAAAGTAGGGAGAGATGTAGCCTTTGTCGAAGCGCATACCTTCAGTAATTTCTAGTTCGGTCTGCATTGACTTCCCTTCTTCTAGGGAAATTACGCCTTCCTTGCCCACTTTATCCATTGCTTGGGCAATCATATTACCCACTTCTTCATCGTTACCAGCAGAGATGGAACCAACTTGAGCGATCGCCTTAGAATCTTCAATTTGACGAGCGTGAGATGCAATTTTTTCTACCAAGAAACCTGCTGCTTTATCAACACCGCGCTTGATGGCAATGGGGTTAGCACCTGCAGCTACGTTCCTTAGACCCTCTTTTACAATTGCGTGAGCTAAAACGGTGGCTGTAGTAGTACCGTCACCTGCTGCGTCATTGGTTTTGGAAGCTGCTTGACGAATTAGAGCAACTCCTGTATTTTCAATATGGTCTTCTAGTTCGATTTCTTTAGCGATTGTCACACCATCGTTAACGATTTGAGGAGCGCCAAATTTTTTCTCTAGAACTACGTTCCTACCTTTTGGACCGAGTGTTACTGCTACAGACTCAGCTAGAATATCCATACCTCTTTCGAGGGCGCGACGAGCATTTTCGTTGTAGATAATACGTTTAGCCATAGTTGTAATTCTTATTGATTAGTAATTGTGGATTTGACATCTCCAGGGGTTGAAACACCCTGAATTCTGTGTAAAAAAACACCACAAAAGGGATAAATCCACTTTTGCTTCCAGCCTGTCAACAGACTTCTAGACTCCTCGGGATAGACAAAAATCTATACTGTGAGCTTGCTTTGAGAGTGGTTTCACTCAAGGTATTGGAGCAATCTTCTCGCTGCTCTATTTGTTATTTTATTGATAATTGTTGTTTTAGCACTTTGGCAAACATCAAATAGGTCGAAGAAGTTTGCTAGTGCTATGGAACAACTTGATAATTCTTAGTTAACAATTGCGAGAATATCTTTTTCTGCAAGTAGCACATACTCATCGCCACCGAGTTTGATATCTGTTCCGGCGTATTTGGAGTACAGCACTTTGTCTCCGACTTTAACTTCCATTTCTGCGCGGGAACCATCGTCATTGCGCTTACCAGGACCAGCAGCAGCAACTTCTCCTACTTGGGGTTTTTCTTTTGCATTGTCAGGTAGAAGAATACCACCTGCTGTTTTTTCTTCAGCTGCACTAACTTTGACAAATACGCGATCGCCTAAAGGCTTAACAGTAGAAACACTCAATGTTACGGCTGCCATTGTTTTCCCTCCAGATAAATTTGATTTTTCCTGAGAGGCTAGAATCTGAAGCTAAATTACCCGCTTCGTTTTCTTTTTTAGCACTCTCACTACCTGAGTGCTAATTTAGCTGAATAGGAGTTGCCATTGCAACTGATGAAACTGTACGGGTTCCCGAACTGAGGGATTTGGTTTTTGGTGGTGGTGCATAGTAATGGTAAAGGAAGCACCGGGAGTGTGGGGGAATGGGAGATGAGGAGTGTGGGAGAAATTAAAAAATATGTATTCTACAATTACCATGCAAGACTATCGGTTTTTTCTGTCAAAAGTCTAAATTAAATCGACAAAACAATATTCCTCTCAATTGAATTGAGCTTTTTAAATTAGGACAGTAGACTAAAATTATCTGAGTAAATCGAGAATTTCACCGTCAAAGTCATTTATTATTAAAAATAGGACATTTGACCAAAAAGACAATATCCCAAGAAGTTCGTTGGAAGGTGTGTCGAAAATTTTATGACAGATAATATATCATCTCAAAAAACCGATAAATCTGATGGGACTAACTTCCAGATAGCTGAATGCCAGGAAAATTATCAACTGGACGATATTGACCAAGATATTTGCCAGGAATCCCTTGGTGTTTGTATCCAATCTCTGGGACTAAGTAAAATTCAGCGACATATTTTTATTTGTGCTGACCAAACAAAGCCTAAATGTTGTTCAACAGAGACTGGTTTAGAGGCGTGGAATTATCTCAAAAAACGGCTCAAAGAGTTAAAACTTGATCGGGTTAACACTGATTTACCTGGCTATATATTTCGCACTAAAGCTAACTGTTTACGAGTTTGTTGTCAAGGTCCAATCATGGTTGTTTATCCTGAAGGAGTATGGTATCATTCCGCAACTCCTCCTGTAATTGAAAGAATTATTCAAGAGCATATAATGGGCGATAAACTTGTAGAGGAATATGTTTTTCTAACTCATCCTTTGCCCGAATCAATGATTATTTGATCAAATAGCCTTAGTTGATTCATTCGCTAATACTCATAAATCATGGACATTTACTTGACTGCCAAACTCAAAAGTTCAAAGTTAACAATTAGTAACTAATATTTATCAATATAAATTATGATAATATTAGTAGTCAATACTGTCAAATTTTCATATATTATTAAAAGTAGTGGAAGTTATTTTTCACAAATACAAAACTATTATCTAGTTATATATATCTAATATTGTAGAACTATTGATTGAGTCTAAAATCTATAATCAATAATACGGGGCATAATTTCTTTAGATCATTAGGTGCAGTCCAAGCCCTGTGGCTAAGGATATATATTAATTTAAAAGAAAGTAGCAAACTCGCCCTACTTCCTTAATCTTTTATGAAAGATGTGGTTTATACCTGTCTTTGAAGTTAATGTTTGCGGGAATTAAACAAAGTGAGTTCTTCATTATGAAGGAAATTAATACTACAGACCAAAGACGGTTAATGTTGGTTGATGATGACCCTAATTTAATCTTATTAGTCAAGGATTATTTAGAATTTCGTGGGTATCAAGTAACAACGGCAGAAAATGGCCGAGAAGCACTAGAAAAGCTGGAAAATGAAATTCCTGAGCTAATTATATGTGATGTGATGATGCCAGAAATGGATGGCTATACTCTGGTGCAACACATCAGAGAAAACCCATCTACAGAATGGGTTCCAGTTCTATTTCTATCTGCCAAGGGTCAAAGTCAAGACCGAGTCAAAGGTTTAAATACCGGAGCTGATGTCTACATTGTCAAACCATTTGAGCCAGAAGAACTCGTAGCTCAAGTAGAATCTTCCCTGAAGCAAGCTTCTCGCCTAATTAAACATCAAAATTCTGCCATGGTTAGTAATGGGCCAAAAATCAAGGTGCGCAGAAACGTAGAATTAACTCCCACAGAGTTAAAGGTAGTCCAACTTGTAGCCCAGGGGATGGCAAATCGTGACATTGCACAATTGATGGAAGTTAGTCAAAGAACGATTGAGAGTCATGTAAGCAATATGCTTGGTAAAACTGGTCTACACAATCGGACAGAATTAGCTCGTTGGGCGATAGAAAGTAAAAAGGCTTAGGTATAATCACCCAGGAATTGATCGGGGTGTAAGTCTTTATCTTGATGTAATTTGTATATTTGAGGGCTGTAATTTTGTACTGCCCCAGTTTTTCTATATTCCGAATTTTATATATAGCAGTCGAAGGAAAGGGCGCGGACATATCAAAAGTTTAAAACTCAGACAACGCCAGATTTTTCCTGATTACTTCTTCCTTCTGCTATACATAGTTTTTATTAAGTCAATTGTTTTTGATTTGACTGAATTATTAGAATATTGGACGAATCAAATCTTCAAAATATGGCCTTAATGAAAAATTATTGTCTTATATTGAAGATCTGGAAGGGGATCAATTAATTTAATAAGTATAAAAAGTATTTTTTTACAGAAAAAAGACTAAAATAGATAGTATATAACTACTAAAATTATTAAAATTATTAGTAGAGAAAAATATTATCGGTTTATGATATAAGGGTGATTTTTTGCAGTTTAAATCTGAAAAATACAAGTAATAATATTAGTTTATCTAAATTAAAAATAATTGCATTGATGATAGGAATATTACTAAAATAATAGATTTAGACTGAATTATCTAAAATTAATATTAAACTTAAGTTTCTATGAATAATTCCAATAACCGTCTTTCTATATTTGTTGACGGGAATAATATGTTCTACGCTCAACAAAAAAATGGTTGGTTTTTTGACCCTAGAAGAGTATTAGAACATTTCAACAAACCAGAAGTCAAACTAATAAATGCTTTTTGGTACACAGGCTTAAAAGACCCACAAGATCAAAGGGGATTCCGAGATGCTTTAATTAGTTTGGGTTATACAGTACGCACTAAAATTCTTAAAGAATATTATGATGATGTTTCGGGTCGCTATTCTCAAAAAGCTAACTTAGATATTGAAATTGTAGTAGATATGTTTAATACAGTAGACCAATATGACCAAGTAGTTTTATTTAGTGGAGATGGGGATTTTGAAAGAGCTATTGAGCTACTGCGTTCTAAAAATACTCATATAACAGTTGTATCAACAGAAGGAATGATTGCTAGAGAATTGCGAAATGCCACAGATCAATATGTAGATTTAAATGATATTCGCGACCAAATAGAAAAGGCAGAATATTAATTAAGAAGGAAGAGGGAAGAAGGAAGAAAGAAGAAGGAAAAAAATCTCAATTTCTTTGAGAATGCACCAAGTCAGAAGGCAGGAAGCATCAAAGAAAAAATCTATGCTTGAAGACTTAAATATCTTCCTAGAAAACTCACAAAAATTAGACTAAATTTACGTTTAATTTAATTAAAAAACGTTTCGGTCCGGAATGCTCCGCAAATAGTATTTCAGCCTTTAGCAGTTAGCTTTTGATCAGGGGATACGCGACCCCTACTAAAATGAAATGACAACCTAGAAGTCGGGGATTTAAACCAAAGCTTTTAGTACGCTGAAAGCTGAGTGCTGTTTGCAGAGCATTCCGGTACGGAAAATGCTGATAGCTAGTTAATTTAAACTATATTCACTAGTTTGTAAGACAAGGTAAGATCGAAAAAAGCTCAAGGCTAATTGCTGTAAAATATTAAACTATAAGGGAAAAATAATGACAAGTAATCAAGACCGAATTATTATTTTTGATACGACTCTCCGGGATGGGGAACAATCTCCTGGAGCAGCTCTCAATATAGATGAAAAATTGACTATTGCTCGGCAACTATCTCGCCTGGGAGTAGATGTGATTGAAGCTGGTTTTCCCTACTCTAGTCCTGGAGATTTTGAAGCAGTACAAAAAATTGCCGAGACAGTGGGTGTAGAAGGAGGCCCAACAATCTGTGGTTTGGCAAGAACAACCCGTGCAGATATTGAAGCTGCAGGTAAAGCTCTTAAACCCGCAGCTAATGCTCGTATTCATACTTTTATTGCTACTTCCGATATTCACTTAGCTTATAAACTTAAGAAAACTAGAGAAGAAGTATTGGCGATCGCTCCAGAAATGGTGGCCTATGCTAAAACTTTCGTAGATGATGTAGAATTTTCCCCTGAAGATGCAGGTCGCTCTGAGCCAGAATTTCTCTATCAAGTATTGGAGGCGGCGATCGCTGCTGGAGCGACTACGGTTAATATTCCCGATACTGTTGGTTATACGACACCTGCTGAATTTGGGGCACTTATCCGAGGTATTAAGGAAAATGTACCCAATATTGACCAAGCTATTATTTCTGTTCATGGTCACAACGACCTCGGTTTAGCAGTCGCTAACTTCCTTGAAGCTGTGAAAAACGGCGCTCGTCAACTGGAATGTACTATTAACGGTATCGGTGAGCGAGCTGGTAATGCTGCTTTGGAAGAGTTAGTTATGGCATTGCACGTTCGGCGACAATATTTTAATCCCTTCCTTGGTCGCGCACCAGAGTCAGAAGCACCACTTACTAATATTGATACTCGCCATATTTATAAAACATCTCGTCTGGTTTCTAACTTGACAGGAATGTTTGTGCAACCAAACAAAGCTATTGTCGGCGCTAATGCTTTTGCTCATGAGTCAGGTATTCATCAAGATGGGGTACTCAAGAATAAGCTTACTTATGAAATCATGGATGCTGAGTCCATCGGGTTGACAGATAACCAAATAGTTTTGGGTAAACTTTCCGGTCGTCATGCTTTCCAAACTCGTCTCAAAGAACTTGGGTTTGATATTTCTGATGAAGAGGTGAATAAAGCTTTCCTCAGATTTAAAGATTTGGCAGACAAAAAGAAAGAAATTACAGATTGGGATTTAGAATCTATTGTTAACAGTGAGATTCAACAACCACCAGAACTCTTCCGTATAGAGTTGGTACAGGTTTCCTGTGGCGATCGCTCTCGTCCCACCGCCACAGTTAGTATCCGGACTCCTAATGGGGAGGAATTGACTGATGCTGCCATTGGTACTGGACCTGTGGATGCTGTATACAAGGCAATTAACCGGGTGGTGAATGTGCCTAATGATTTAATTGAGTTTTCTGTGCAGTCGGTAACTGCTGGTATTGATGCTATTGGGGAGGTGACTATTCGTTTGCGTCATGAAGGACGGGTGTATTCTGGTCATGCTGCTAATACTGATATTATTGTGGCATCAGCTCAAGCTTATATAAATGCTTTAAATCGTTTGTATGCAGCTTTGCAAAGTGATGTGAAGAAAATACATCCGCAAAAGAGCGATCGAGCGGTGGAAGTGGTATAGCGCTTCGCGCAAGTCAGAAGTCAGATTGGGAGGATGGGGAGATGGGGAGATGAGGTGATGGGGTGATGGGGTGATGGGGTGATGGGGTGATGGGGGGATATAACAAGGAACAAGTTGCTGTTTGACTTATGTTGATGATGAACCGTAAGACATAGAAATACTGTTCCCTGTTCCCTGTTCCCTGTTCCCTGTTCACTGCTATAAAGAAAGATTTGGCAATGGCGCTCAGATTGAACATTTATTGATACCGAACCCGAGCGGATTTGATATCAATTATTTCCCCCCACTCCCCTACTCCCCTACTCCCCTACTCCCCCACTCCCCCACTCCCTTACTCCCCTACTCCCTTACTCCCCTACTCCTAGAGCGGAAAGATATGAATTGTCTCCTTTGTTGCGATCGCCACTACCATTCTTAGGATAATTTTGAAAATTTACAGAATGTTGCGGTACACCAATAGCAATACCTTCTTGGTCAAATGCTTGTTTAATTCTGAGGCGGAATTCACGTCCCACAGCAAACTGTTGTATTGGTGCAGTCTTAATCCAAATTTGAATTAAAATACCCGTGTGCGAGATATTATCAACTCCGAGAATTATTGCAGGTTCGAGAATTTTATCTTGCCATTCAGGTTCACTCCGCATTTGCTCTAACACTTCTGCCATCATATTTAGTGCTTTCCTAGCATCTGCACTGTAGGCAATTTCAACTCGAAAGTCTACCCGAGACCAATCTTTTGTCAAGTTTTGCACAACCTCAAAACTACCATTAGGAATAGTAATGAGTCGCCCTTATGCTCCCCTCAGTTGAGTTAAATAAAGATTTATATGTTCTACAATACCTGTTACATCGCCTATTTGAACTACGTCTCCAACAGCATACTGATCCGTCCATAAAATCAAGCAACCGTTAATCATATTATCTACTTTAGCTTTGAAAACGTAAGTTAATGCTATGCCAAGAATTCCTATTCCGGCAAGGGAAACACCTATTGCTTGTATAGTATATAAAATGGCAATTGAGTATATAACAACACTTGTCGCTTGTTTGAGTGCGCCTGAATAAGTATTGACTCGCTTGGTATATCTTTCAGGTACTAGGGAACCTTGTTGTGCTTGTGTTGCCCACTTATCTAACCAAAAGTCGATTAAGAAGTAAGTAGCTTTATCTGTAATGCTGGCAATTACCCATATTAGTAAAAATTGTACATATTGTGTTAAGAGAAAAGAATATAAAGCCCGAGTTTGTGGGAACATCGCAACAATTAAACTAATTCCTCCCACCCAGATAAATACTTGTGCCCACATTAAAATTTGTTCTAGTAAAACAGTAATATTTTTTTGTTTCTTTAAAAGAAACTGTCGTTTTAGAGAAACTTTTGGCAATGCTGACCAGATGTATTCTAACTGATTCAAAAATGCTAAAGGTGCATTTTCAACCATTGCTAGTAATATACTGAGAGATGTAATTTCTAGGTTTGAATGTAGTAAAGATTCTTTGTTGAAATTAATTGATGATTCTGCTGCTTGAGTATTGGCTGTATTTGCAGTAGATTGATAATTTTCTATAGATTTTTCTTCGGGATTTACTTGTAGAGATTGCTCTAATTCTTTGATTTTTTGTTTGAGCAATTCAATTTTAGCTTTCAAGCGTTTTTGTATCCACTTTAATACCGAGCTAATAATTATCATACTAGCAATAATTATAGAAACTTGAGCGATGATAATATATAGTTTTTTGTTGTAGTATTCTCTTTCTTTTAAAGCATTACTCAATTCTTGAATAATGCGATTTTGCCAGATCTTTGCTAGCTGCAATTCACTATTAGCAAAGTTGGCAACTACGTCATATTTTGTAACTGTGAGTATAGTTTGTTTTGTTAATCCTGGTTGTTCTGGCGCATAAATAACTGTTAAATTATTCAGAGTTCCTACTTCAATTTTGGGTGTTTGAGGATGAAGATTTAGGCTTTGATTTGTGCCTTGACTATTAATATTATCTTTGCGGATAATATCAATATTTGGTGTGATATTTTGGATTCTTGTCTGAAGTTCTTTTACCTTGGGAGTTAATGTCGGTTTTGCAAGCAATGGTTGGTCAAAATCAGATGGTTTTTCTGGTAATTGATTATTAGATGTAGGGGTTGAATTTGGAGGTGATGGGTTTGGTATTTTACTATTTTTTGACTGTAGTACTATCTTTAAAACTTGTTGAAGATTAATTTCTACAGTTTTTGCTCTTTGCTTGGCAGTAGAAATAGCACTTTGATTCTCTTCTGTATTAGCTGATGGTGCAGCGACAGTAATTAAAGGTCTGCCATTAAACCAGACTTTACTACACATTAAATTACCACATTGATATGGTCGATTAAACCAATCAAAAATTGGTCCTTGATTATCCGTTTGTTGTATATTTGGCAGGAATGGTATTTGTGCCCAAGCTACAGATGACCAAGTAATTGTTATGCCAAAAGTTAATAGGGTAACCAGAATAAATTTGACTGCTGAATGAATTTTACTATGGTTTTTACCCGCAATCACTCTCATATTATTCTGAAAATTTTTGATGAATTGATATTTGATTATATTGTGCATAAATTAATTAAATAACAACAACCTTAAAAGCAATAATATCTGACAACTTTAAATTAAGTTAGTGGCTGAAAATTTATGTTCAATAGCCTCCCTTTTTAAGGGAAAAAAGAGAATATTCCAGATTTCAAGGCTCCTTATTGCAGAGGTACTGATAACTGTTAACGCAGTTCCTCCGGAGGAGGCTAACTGATAACTGAAATGACACTATATTCTACATTTTTCAGGAAAATTTAAAAGAGATCGAATATAGATAAAAATCCTTATAGTCCAGTATAATTGATTGCTTTTTTATCAATTTATATATACAGCATCAGCCATTAGGATTACAATTATATTGATTTATTTTTGCAGAGTACAGGAGTATTTCTATGCCAGAAGCAGTAGGTCTCATAGAAACTATTGGTTTTCCCAGTATATTAGCTGCTGCAGATGCTATGGTCAAAGCTGCGCGAGTTACCTTAGTTTACTACGGTATAGCTGAAAGAGGCCACTTTGTCGTGGTAGTTCGGGGACCAACTTCTGAAGTTTATCCTTCAGTCCAAGCTGGCATTGAAGCAGCAGAAAAAGTCTATGGTGGTATTGTGGACAGTCACTATATTGTTCCTAATCCCCCGGAGAATGTAGAATCTGTATTACCACTAAGTTATACAGAAATTAGTGAACAATTTAGATGAATATTGTCCTAAACTTATTGATAGCTCAAATTAATATTATTGATAATTTGGCTGAATATATAGTTTAGTTATGATAGACATCTAAAATTTTTACAATTAATTGCAGAGATTAATTCTTAACTTAAATTTAGGAGAAATATAATGGCACAACAAGCTGTTGGAGCACTGGAAACTAAGGGTTTTCCTGGTATTTTAGCTGCCTCAGATGCAATGGTAAAAGCAGGTCGAGTCACTTTAGTGGGTTATATTAGGGTTGGTAGTGCTCGGTTTACTGTTCAAATTCGAGGTGATGTTTCGGAAGTAAAAACTGCTATGGATGCAGGAATTGCTGCTGTTGAAAAAGCTTATGGTGCTACTTTGGAATCTTGGGTAATTATTCCTCGTCCTCATGATAATATTGTGGCTGTTTTACCAATAGATTTTAATCCAGGTGTTGAAGAATTCCGCCAACGAGTAGAAGGAATAACTGTACCAAGATTGCCTAATAGGTAGATGAATTTTGACTAATTAAATATCTACATAATTCTATTTTAAGCCGTCCATAAGACTATAGTATTACCAAGATTTACAATTTTGGTTAGTATTAAAAAATATAGACAGTGGACGGTACTATGGAAGCATGATTTGAGTAGCTAGTTTGGATTAAATATTAGATTTTAGGTATTCAATAATTAATAATTATCTGTATAAAAAAAGATTGGTGAATATTTTTTTTGATTTATTTATTCAAATAATAAGAGGCTTTAAACCTTAATGATTAGATAATTATAAAAAATCAATAACCAGAACACATAAAACTATCACAATTAATTAGGAAACTATATATTCTGTAAAAATAATCCCAAAATTGGTGAGATTTTAATAGTGAAAATTGAAAAAGTAATAAGTGAACATTTTCATTCAATATGCTATTGTTAAAATAAGCACAATTGAATCTCTGTAAAAAATATTGAATTTATCTATTGTTGACAATTAAAAACAAATCGAATGGAATTTTGATTGAGAATAGCTACAATGAGTAAAGACTATGACAGCAGGATAGTCTTTATTTATTGTAGCTAATTTCCTATTGAATTTTGTGTAGGTAGTGCGAGTACATAGCAAAAAAACTAAAATACAGATAATAAAGTCTGAAACTATTACTACTGTTACCTACTTTCTAATTCCAAAAGATTTTCTACACAACCCTGTCGAGGACTGCTATATATTGAATCTTATCTGAAGCTATGGATACTTGGATTATACAATTACACCGCTCTACTAATGAAATCACTTTTTTGGCAATTAGTGCCTTGGCAGCAATAATTTTTTGCTTTTGGTTTATCCCTATTGCTACAGATACTATGGTAAATTCTGCAGCAGGTTTAGCTGAAAAATATTTAGGTAAAAATCAACGCACAATAGTAATCAATTCTAGTACAAATAATCCTGAATTATTTTTGATGTTGCTATCATTGAGTCTCGGTAGGTTAGGAGGTATAGCAACTCCTCTAGGTTCAAATTTTGCCAATATTTATCTAATGTTTATTGTGGCACCAATAATTGTTATAGGTAAATGGGTATTTTTAGGAAAAATATCTAATATCAAAAATTTTATCGAAATTCTTAATAAAGAAAAAATGCTATTTTTATGGCATTTTTCCATGTCATTATCAATGTTTGCCTTTGCTACTACAGCTTATTGGTTTATTACTGGTGAATCGGAATTTGCACCTTTGCCAGAAGTCATAGATTCCCGAACTTTACCTTGGGTAATTGTTGGTGGTATAACTTGTTTAGCAGGTATATTTGTCTTTTTTCTTTATGAAAAACAGTTTAAGCAAAAAAGACCTGAATTATTTGAAGATATTAATGCAGATGATTATGAAGCAAGTTGGTGGAAGTTTATTGTAGGCACGGCTTTATTGATATTATTATGTTATATTTTAAATACATTATTTATAGCTTGGACTGAAATTTATGATGATTTACTGACTAAATTGTTTGGTGATTCAATTTTTGCAGGATTGCATTATTTTTTGGGAAGTTTAATATCATCTTTACCAGAAACAATTGTAGCTGTGAAAAATTATGAGCGTTTAACTTCACCAGATTTAAACACAGCAATGGCATCAGCTAGTCAGTCAAATATGACTAATTTGGGAATAGGTTTTTTAGGTAGTGTTTTAGCAAGTTTACTATTGGCTATAGGTATTAATTATCAGTTATAAAATCAAGCTATCGGCTGTGTTGAAAAATAATTTTGAAGAAGGAATAAGAAAAAAGTGGATGGGGTTTGTAGACAGGAAGTGGCAGGTCGTTGACTATCCCCAACCAATTGTAGACGGTGGGGTATTAAACCCTTGAAGAAGGAGACAGGAGACAGGAGACAGGAGACAGGAGGAAAATTACATGGGGATAGTCAACGAAGGGCCGCTCCGCGTCTACGCTCCCCCAAGTAATTTTGAACACCCCCGTTGACGGTGGGGTATTAAACCCACAAAGAAAATGATAAAGAAAAAGATAATTACCGAATAATTAAGGTTTAAATCCTCTTCTTTGAAGAATAAAGAAAGACAAAAAATTCTTTTCGCCAATCCGATAATTTTCAGGAGAGGTAATTATTAATTGTTATACTAATTTTATGTGAGGCTGCACAGAATTAGGTGTTAGGTTTTAGGTCGTAGGTCGTAGGTCTTAGGTCTCATAGCAATTTTATCTGAGATTACATAGAATTATGAAACTTATTAACTTTTCTATCTAGAGCTACAGTCAACTCCGATTAAAATATTATTCTATGCAAGTTAGAAATGAATTTGGTATTAATTATTAATTATCGAATATAGTTATAACTGAATTTAATATATTTAAATGGAATTGATTGAAGAAGGAAGGACTGAAGTTGTAAAAAGTTTATGGGGATACTGAAAAAAGTTGATCCACCCCTACAAAGTTCAACGAATTCACTCTGTAGACAGTGAGGTATTAAACTCATCAGAAAAAAGATAATATTAGACTCATCAAAAATCACAGATTTATGAGCTACAAAAATAAATTATTTTGGGTTTTGTGGGTAATAGGTATGATCGGAATATTATCTTTATTGTTGCTCGATATACCTCTACCAGAAGATAATAAATTACCTCCTTTATGGATAATTAAACTGTTGACTTTATTCCAGCAAACTGTGTTGTTATCTATAGCAGTAATTATTAAAGTTGCTTTAGCTGAAAAAGTTAAATTATCAGCACCTTTAGCAGAAGCGATCGCTAAGAAAAATCCACTTATGCCAGTAATTAAACCGCAAATATTACCAGGTATGATTGGAGATTTCATCGGAGATTTAGCTTTAGTCTTCATTGCTTTATTATGGCAACCGTTTTTACCTTCAGACTTTGTAACTAAAAGTTCGGAAATATCCAACAATTTACCATTTATAACTCGCATTTTATTTGGAGGTATTACCGAAGAATTATTAATTAGATGGGGGTTAATGACACTCCTAGTTTGGATAGGATGGAAAATTTTTCAAAGAGGAAAAGGTCAACCCCAAGGGCGATACTTTGTTATGGCAATTTTGTTGTCATCTTTATTATTTGGGGTCGGACATTTACCAATAGCTTTTTGATTTCAAACTAAGGTAAATGCGATATTTATTTCCTATATTATTACGATTAATTCATTATTTGGTTTAATTCTCGGATATCTGTATTGGCAAAAAGGTTTAGAGTCTGCAATACTAGCTCATGGAATAGCTCATATAGTGTCAGTAATATTTAATCAGTTATAGGTGGTAGGTGTTAGGTAAATTATTAATTGTTAGTTATTAAGAGAAATATTCACTGTTGCCTGTTGCCTGTTGCCTGTTGCCTAGCGCTACGCACTATATTAATTCCGCTGCTCCTTACCAGTCAAATTAACTTTTTTCCCATTGCTTTCCTGCTGGAAAAACTGCATCAACATCGCTTCCATTCGTGGGGATAAATCAATTGGTAAATTCCCAGACCGCAAATGCAAATCCTGTTGCGGAAACGGAATCTCTATTTGACGCTCTCGCAATATTGCCTCAATCTTAAAATACAACTCACTCCTAATAATTACCTGTTTGCTCGGTTCCGCTGTCCATACCCGCAACTCAAAATTTAGAGAACTATCTCCAAACTCAATAAACAAAACCTGGGGTTCTGGCATCGATAACACATCGGGGTAAACTGCTGCTGCTGCATCTAATAAAGCTTGACATACCCCCTCTACATTAGATCCGTAAGCAACTCCTACTGGTAACCGCAACGCCGAAACTGGGTGGTCATGATCCCAATTTATTAGCTCCGCCTCCAAAAACCGGGAGTTAGGTACAATAATAGACACATGGTCGAAAGTTTTAATCATTGTACTGCGGGCGCCAATGCGTTCAACAGTTCCTTGATATTCTCCAATTTCTACAAAGTCGCCCACCTGTATCGGTCGCTCAAACAATAATACCAAACCACTGCCAAAATTTTTAGCAATATCCTGGAAACCTAAACCAATACCAACGCCAAACGCACTTGCTAACAAGGTAATAGAACTCAAATCTAAACCCCATACTTGCAATAATACCATCACACCAATAGTGATTAAACTGTATTTGGTCATAGTGGCGATCGCTTCTTGAGCGCCTCGGTTAATTCCGGTTACTCGTAAAATGCGCGATCTTAAAATATTAGTTATTCCACCAACACCAATTATTAATGCCCAGACTAAACCTACTAAAATTAATAGATCGGGTACAGAATATGTTTGATTTCCCAAATGAATTACCGGAGAAGTAAAGGTGGAAATTAAGGTATCGGTAAACTGATAACTAAACTGTCGAGTTAGGGGAAACTTATTAGTAATATACAGAATTGTTCCTATCCATAAAGCTATTCTCGTAACTAGCAAACTTAAACTAATTAATATAGATAAACTTTTGCTCTCTTCAGGATGAGCAATGCCATGATTTCCCAAAAAAAACAATATAACTTGATATAAATATTTTCGCCATACTAACTTTAATAGCCAGTTTATTGCTATAGCTCCATTAATAATTAATCCTACTTTAATTAATGTGTTTCCCATAAATTTTAAAGAGCGTTCTTTTTGAGCTATTTTTACTGAATCCTCAATTTTTTCTGCCCAAATGTCTGTTTGCTCTTTGAGATTACTTCCTGGAAAAACATCTTTTTGAGTAACAGTTAATAGATAGGCATCGTTTAACCAAATTGTTGGTAGTTTTTCATCTGTTTTAACTTTTAAATGTATAGGTTTTGATGATGAAACTACAGTTGATAACTTTTGTTCAATTAATTCGGCTCTTTTCTGGGCAGTATATTCCCCTGCACTGCTAATTTTGAGTATTGGTCGCCCATCTAAAACTACTGGAGCTGTAGAATTTTTAAATTCTACTAATGCTGCTCCTGGAGTAAATATCATTAAGCTACTGAGGATGAGCGCGATTATGCTAAATATAATAAATTGAAGTATTCCTGATTGACGAGATTTATAATTATAGTTATAGTTATTTTTTACAATCACTCTTTTTTCCATCCTTTCGTATTTTAATATACAATAATATAAAATATCAATAAATTTTGAATTAATTGTAACACAATGTAGGACAAGTTGATAGAAGTTTGGTTTTCCATCAAAATTATTAATTTCTACACTGCTTTACTAATTGAATTGGATACATATATAGTGGAACAAGAGTATTGGGTATAGTTCCGGAAAAAAGTAATATTTTTTTATTATTAATAATTGGTAAATGGTAAGTTTTGAGCTATAAATTATTAGTCAATATAGTAGAAGAAAGAGAAGAAAGAGGGAAGAAGAAAAAATATTACATGATCTGAGTTTTAAGCTGGCAATCTGTCTTAAGCTTTCCTTCGACTGCTATATCTTAAGATTAAAATTTTAATTATCAGTTTTTTCGATGGAATATCAAAACTATGATAGTATATTTTTTTTGTTCAATAATTAATAATTAGAGGATTGAATAAAAGGGAAAATTATGTTTGTAGGACAACATCCTATGGTGTAGCTAGGGAGATATTTTTGGTCTTAATTATTCGGTTTAATTAAGATTGAAATATAACTTTGAAATTCATGGCGATCGCCAATCAACTTAATTTAAAATTATCACTTCTAAGCTTCTAATACCAAGGGTAATATCATGTCCGGATAAGAGCGCGATAGAACTCCGTTCCGCTTACACATTAACGCAGTTGTGCGCCAGCAAACAAAAAACTTTCTCTTTCTTCTTCTTTTTTCCCTCCTGACTCCTGACTCCTTTGTCATTTATTTATAACTTTTCAACCGGACATGATATAAAAAAGAATGCTAAAAAAGAGCTGCTCTAATTCATTATTAGACAGCTATCTCTATCATTTTCCCCTTTTTTTTTTCAAAATTTACTCCTTCTTCCCTCTTCCTTTTTCCCTCTTCCTTACTTATTACCTTGGTACTGAAACTTGTTTCAATATAGAATTAATTATACTATCAATTATTATTCCATCTAACTGCGCTTCAGGTTTCAAAATTAACCGATGACGTAATAGAGGTAATGCCACTGTTTTAATATCATCTGGAGTTACATAATTTCTATTATTTAACCAAGCTTGTGTTTTACTGGTTTGTAACCATGCTACTGTCGCTCGTGGAGAAGCACCTAAAGCTACATCCGGATGTTTTCTGGTTTGCTTAACTAACCCTAATAAATAATCTAATATTTTTTCTTGAACGTTAATTGCTTCTATTTCTTGACGAGTAATAATTATTTGTTCGACCGTTGCTATAGGTTGAATTTGATTTAATTGAATACTTTTTGCAGCAAAACCTTGTTGAACATTGAGCAACATTTGTTTTTCTGCTGCTATGTCTGGGTAATCAATAATAATCTTGAATAAAAATCTATCTAATTGTGCTTCTGGTAATGGATATGTACCTTCAAATTCTAGGGAATTTTGAGTAGCAATTACCCAAAATAAATTTGGTAATGGCAAAGTTTCTCCATCTAATGTTACCTGTTGTTCTGCCATAGCTTCGAGTAAAGCTGCTTGGGTTTTTGGTGGAGTACGATTAATTTCATCTGCTAATAATATTTCTGTAAAAATTGGACCTTTTTTTAGGGTAAAGTTGCGACTATTGAGGTCAAATACATTAGTTCCTAAGATATCTGATGGTAGAATATCTGGTGTTAGTTGAACTCTGCTAAATTCGGCTTGAATTAATCTAGCTAATGCTTTGACTGTGAGAGTTTTTCCTGTGCCTGGAACTCCTTCAATTATTACATGACCTCCAGTCAACAGGGCGATTAATAATTGTTGAATAGGTATATTTTGACCGACAATTATTTGATTGAGAGTCTGATATAGTTGAGTAAATATTGAGTTAGTTTGTTTCATATTAATTCAGTTATTAGTATATATATAATGATAGGTAGTTCCAAATTCATCTGATCTTGTACCATTTGCCAAAAGTAATGTTATTGCAGAAGGAATAACTAAGAAGGAAGAAGCAAGAAGAAAGAAGAAAGAAGAAAGAAGAAAGAAGTTTTATTATTTATCTGATTTTAAACCATTTGCCAAAAGTAATCTTATTGCAGAAGAAAGAAGTTTTATTATTTATCTTCTGTATTTATCTGATTTTAAACCATTTGCCAAAAGTAATCTTATTGCAGAAGAAAGAAGGAAGAAGTTTTATTATTTATCTTCCGTATTTATCTGATTTTAAACCATTTGCTAAAAGTAATCTTATCGCAGAAGGAACAAGGAATAACCGAAGCTGGAAGAGGAAAGAAGTTTTATTATTTATCTTCCGTATTTATCTGATTTTAAACCATTTGCCAAAAGTAATCTTATCGTAGAAGGAACAAGGAAGAAGTTTTATGGTTTATCTTTCGTTGTTTCTGCTGCGGAGTGCTACACAAACAGTTACTTCATCAGTTCTAATTATCAAGACTGTTGCTATATAAATCAATTTTTGTATCAATAATTTGTAGGGGTAAATTACCATTTAGCAATGGATAATTGATAATTGATAATGAATCGCGCTTTAGGTTGAAAGTCTCTCCTTTTAAGGATAAAAAGAAATAAGATTTCCGCACTAGGTTCAATCCTCTCAGTTTTAACCAGAGGTAATTATCCATTATCAATTAATGATATCAAATCCGTTTAATTCGGTATAAAAAAATGTTCCATCTTCAACCATTACCAAATATTTCTCGATCTCCCCATCCCCCCACATTCCCCTCCTGGGAGGGGGAGGGGCGAGGGGTGGGTCCCATCTCCCCACCTCCCCACCTAATTACACTGATACTACTGGATTTGATATCAATCCCTACTCCCATTAACCATCAACAGAAGATCGACCGCTTTTTATACCATTAAAAGAGAATGCTTGAGACCAAAAAAAATCGGTCAAAAATTCCTTTTTGCTTTGTTTTCAACTTGAAATATTTTCTCCCACTTATCTAACCAATTTAATAACTCTGATTCAGTAATTTTTCGTTTTTGAGATTGAATTTTTAGGACTTTTTCTAATTCTATTGATCGCTCTCCAGTTTGCTGTATCCAAGCATCTATCAAAGATTTATCTTCAACTATATTTTCTCCTAGTCCTAATTTCTTTTGCAGTTGAATTTTTTGCTCTTTCCCTGTAGTTTCTAAAATAAATTCCCGACTTTCTGCTTTTTGTAATACTCCTGCTAAAGCTTGAATATAAGCTTGACTATTATCAATTATTGGTGCTGATAATTTTATCGGTTTAGCAAAACGACGATTTTGAGTAAAAATTAGGATAACTAAAATAATTAAACCCTGAATAAAAATTGGAAATAAAGGAGTTTCAACCAAATAATTCACTAAACTTTCTCCCAACTCCTCCTTAATTACTTCTTGGTCTTTATAACCATGAATATATTCATCTACTAAAATTCGTTGTTGACCTTGAGTAACAAGTTGAGCTAAAAATTCATAATTTCCAGGTATATCTTGATAAGCATTCGCAGCTAAATATTGAGTAGTAGCTAAGATAATTTTTCCTTTACCAAACTGTTTTTGCCAAACTATAGCACCGTAGCGATCACCTAATAACTTCTCTTCTTTTTGTTGCTCAATTTTTATTGCCCTGCGACTTGTTTCTATTTCAACTTTTCCTACTTCCGTATCATGGATAGTAGTAAAATCTGCCTTTGTTACCTGTTTTTTAATGCCTAAAATTACCAAAATATTCCCAGATTTTACCCAATTTTTTATCTGAGCATTAATTACTCGATTTTCTAGTTGACTATTAACCTGCAATAGAGTAACTGATGAGTTGATATCTTGAGTATTTTCTAAATCTATAAATGGTTTTTCCCAGCGTTGAATATCCGCGCCTTTTTCTAACATAAACTTGTACCAAGCACCATATCCATCTGGGGCACGACTATAAGTAGAACCGCTATTTAATTGATTACTTACTGGGGCAAAAAAAACAGTCATTATCATAATTGAAATTAGAGCTATCGCTCCAAATACCCAAAATTTATTAGTTTTTTTCATCTCTGATTTGTTGATAAGCTTCCTGGCATTCTGCAAATACAGCAGCAGAAACTTCTAAGTTACCAAATAATAACTGCTGATGAGTAATGAATAATTTTTGATATGGTTTAGGTAGAGATAACTGCTGAATTAATTCTAAATATTCTCCATCAGTGCGACTAGGTAGATCGGAAATAATACCCCGGTCATTTAATCCTTGTAACATTGCCATATATAAACAACGACAAGCCTCTCGATAATTGCCTATTTCTTGGCATTTTTGTGATTTATTTAACCAAGCTGTTACTGATAATTCTAGTTGAGATTCTGCTCTAATTTCTGTTGTTAAGTTGATTTTATTACGGATACCATAAATATAAGAATTTAACAGTCTAATTATTTGTATAGCTACCCAGCTCAACAGAAAAGCAAAAAATAGCCAAGCCATCGCTTTAGCAATCATTAATATTATGGGATTATCCCACCAATAAGGCAAATCTACCCCTGGTAATTTAGCTGCTGTTTGAGAAGTTTGAACTTCCCACCATTCGCCAAATTTTTGTTGTAACTTTTGGAATTGCCAACCTAAACTATCTTTTTCAAATGAATTTTCAGACATACTTAACTTTCATCTCGCTCTGGTAGAAAAGTTGTAGAATTAGCCATAGGAATTTCAATAATAAATTCAGTATATTTTCCCGCTTGAGTTTCAACTTTAATACTGCCATGATGTTGTCCAACAATAATTTTATTAACTAGAGATAAACCCAAACCTACTCCTTCTCCAGAAGGTTTAGTAGTGAAAAAAGGGTTGAAAATTTTATCTTTAATTTTTGAGTTTATTCCTATACCATTTTTATCTTGCTTGTTTAAAACAATTTTCACCATCAACAGATACTAATACCTTAAAGTTATAGCTCTCCAGAACAGTAATTGCTAATTTCAAATCGATTGGATTATCATCCACAATTAAAATAGTAGTATTTTTCTCCCGATAATCAATACAATTAGCGACTTGATCCATTTTATTTATACCTATTTTGCATTTGATAAATTTGGCGATTAATTTGATTAAATTATCAAACTATAGCAATATGATTTTAGTTGTGAGATGTTGGAGACTTTTAGGGAAAAGGAGATAGAGAACATGGAGATAGGGAAGAAGAAAAAACGAATATATCAGGACTTACGCACGGATACTAAATCGAGTGAGGGCGCCATTCGGAGCTTTGCGGAACGCAAATGCCATTTGCTTCGCATAACTATCGTTAACGCCCCTACATATGGCGTTTTCAAGGTGAAGCATGCGTAAGTCCTGTATATGTGAATAAGATAACTGCTATATTCTATACTTTAAAGAAACACCTCAATTCTTGCATCTAACTCCTGATTGCTATATTAACGTAAGCATTTCCTGCGGAATGCTTACACATTAACTAATCTTTTGTACAAAATTACTAACAGCTTTAATAAACTCTTCTGTTGACTCATAAGGTAAAACATTTCGCCCTGATATTTGACAACCTTCTCCTTGAGGCAACAACTTTAAATAACTATTAATTCTTTGCTCTGGCCCTTCAGTTTGCTCAGTTTTACTAATAGTTGATGCTTGCTTTCCTACTAGTACTAAAGTAGGTTGATTAATTCGAGAAATATCTTGACTAAAATCCTGTCTCCAAAACCCTGCTAAAAAAGAAAAAACAGCATATTGACTTTGGAGATTTTTTGCTCCTTTTTCTAAAGTATCTAACCATTCTTTATCTACTAGATATTCATCAGCAAATAATTGTTTTTTAGAAAAAGAATCTAAAAATTTTCGACTGCGTGCATAGCGATAAAAAACTTTACCAATAGGTGAATAAAAAAGATTCCATCTTAATTTTTGACTCACAAATGAATCAGCTTTTGTCATCAATTCCAACTGAGGCGGACCCGATAATATTAAACCATCAATTCAACTTGATTCTTGCTGTAGTTTGACCAGAGATACAGCCACAGGAAACAAAGCACCTTGTACAACTAAAATTACTGGTCTTTGTACAACCTTCTCTAAAAAATATTGTAATTGTTCAGCCCAGTCCATAGGATAGTAAGCCACAGATGGCATATCACTTTCACCACACCCTAATAAATCTGGACTATAGATAGGATTTAGTAAACTTTGCTCCTGCCATAAAGAACAAAATCGATGCCAGAAATTTTTAGATAAACCTACTCCAATAGGATGCAGTAATAGTAAAGGTATAGTAGAACAATTTCCTTCTTTCTGAGGATAAAATTCGTAAGCACAGCGGTATTTTTTCCAGGTATAAAATTCTTTCATCTGTCAGATAATGAAATATTTTTTGCATATATTCATAACATAAATATATAATAATTCTGACACATAAAGGAGAATTTTGTCCAGGAATAAAACCATTGGTTATGAGCCTGTACGATGAAGGAAACATGACCTCAGGTAAACTTCGAGAATTTTTATCAGATATTGGTATTTCAATGTCAGCAGAATACCTATCAAATTTATTAATCAAAAATCAATCAGGTTTTGAAGTTGAATAGCTTCTAGATTCCTGAACAGAATCAGTATCAAAACTTACAGCGCTTTTCAAATTGATGAACCACATCTTCACAAGCAAAACCTTGTAGGGACCTTCCATGGAACGTCCTTACTGTGGTCTATCCAAATGAAAACCACTGTAACACAGTTCCTCTTTCTAACGGTGTCGGAACTTTTACTGAAATTTCGCTGGATTTTGATGCTAAAAAGGCATCTAAACTTGCTGAAAATAGATAAATTCTATATCCAAAACCAAAATCGGAACTTTATCACTTCAGTTGGCATTTCCTGACACCTCCTCTATCATTGCGCCAATTTCGGGAGAGGTCTAATCAGAAACGAAGAGATGGCGATTTGAAGTCCTTGCCAAATGATGATGGCGTTGACTAAAAAATGTCTAAGTACCGTTATGATCCCTCATGTGGCATTTGTCCACGAGCTACAATATTGACGGAAGTGATATGCCCATCTGAAGACAAAATATTGACGATTGCTTTTCCAACACTAGAAGGAGGCATTAAACGAATATCATCAGGATCGCTCCCAAAACCAAACGACTCTCTTATTTTAGCGATCCGACTCTTTACTATATTCTCATCATATAAACCCGTATCACACCCACCAGGGCGGATATTTGATACATAGATTTTTTCAGGAGCAAGTTCTAAAGAAATTGCATTGGCAAATCTACTTATTGCACCTTTTGCAGAATTATGGACTGAACCTGATACAAACGATCTTATTCCGCTCATTGAAGAGACAATACAAATACGGGTTTCAGCTTGCTTACGAAATCTTGGCAATAACGCTTGAAGCGTCATGTATGTGCTTTTCAATACAGATAATTCAGCATCAATAAATTCTTCCGAAACTTCATCAATTTTTAAATATGGATTATTGTCCCTGATTTTAACTGTACCAGCACCTAAACCAAGGGACTGTACCCAATAAAGAGGAATGTCATTTGAAACACTTGCAAGTTTGATTTCAGTTTCTTGTTTGTCTAAAAGATCAATAGTAGATATTTCGACTTTAGCTCTCGGAATACTTCTCGTAATCCAATCTTTGACAATTTTCAAATTTTTTCCGGATCTAGCCACTAAATGTACTATAGCTCCAGCTTCGGCACATGAAAAAGCCGTACTGGCACCTAGATTTGCTTTATACTCATCACCATTATGTATAACTGGAGTATGGGAAGATTCGTTGGTTACAATATCACGAAAAATATGCCTTACAGGTTTAATCCCTACACCAGTAATTAATACTCTGATGTTTTCTAATTTCTGCATACATGTATTTCCTTTAGTTCACTAAACTCTAACTTGATCATGACTTACGCAGAACCACCATATCTAGTAGGGGCACTTTCCGCAAGGAAAGCATTCCGGAGGAAAGCGCCCCTACAGGTGGCGTATAAATTGATATTTTGCGTAAGTCCTGGAAGCATTTCAACCACAGGATTTTGGTATAGACGAAATTACTGATTTTTCCCAAACACCAGGAGACATAATTCTTCTAGACCGCGATAATTTTACCGCTATCAACAGTGACTCAGGAAAAGGTTTCAGCATACCAGGTGAGTCATTGTCTACAACAGTAACAATGGTAACTTATTCTATAATCCTCTAATGGTAGTGCAACAGGTTTCAGTAGTGGTGTTCAATTTGCAACTTTAACAGGTAGTCCATTGTTAGAAGCAGAAGATTTCTCAATCAGAAATTAGCGATCGCTCTTTGGTAAGAGTCAGACATTAGATATCTCCAAAAATTATAGCGCTGCGCGCAGGCAACAGGCAACAGTTCCGGAAGGCAATAGGGGGAATAAAAAGCTGATCATATAAGACTTTTAGCGATTGGAAAATTCCTGCAATTTGTAAATATGCCAGCGCACATTGCTATAATACTTTTTCAAGTAACCTTTGTAGAGACCTTCCATAGAAGGTCTCTATATTCTTTTTCAATATTTCAATAATGGGACTTAAAGATTTTATGGCCGAAAAATGGCTGAATGTTAAAATGCAAATTGCAACGATATTATTTATTTTATCGATCATTATAGGAGTTTCCTTATATGTCTGACTTTTCTTCCCTAGACCTAAATCAACCTATAGAACAACCTTCCATCATAGACACCCTCCGTCAACCAATATGGATAGCACTCTTCACCTCTGTGGGCATCCATGCTATATTAGGAATTAACCTACCAAAATTATCCCTATTCTCTGAGAAAGCCAAATTACCACCAACAGTAGGATTAGTAGAATTAACACCAGAACAACTTGAACTCCTCCCTCAACCAGAAGAACCAGAAATTACATTCTCAACCATACCAACACCATCCAACCTTTCCCCTATTTCACCACCATCTCCGAGTGAACTACCTGTTGTCCCCGAATCATCATCCTCAGAATTACCAACAATACCTGTAGACCCTTCAGATTACAACTTACCAGAATTACCACCAGAAGATTCTACTACCTCATCCTCTTCTACCCGCTCAAGATCCACTCCTTCCGTCTCTAGGTTGCCCAGAAATCCATCCCCAAGCGAATTTTCCTACAATTATCCATCTATTATACCAGGTAGGTCGTCATTACCAACAACACCAATATCTCCACCCCCACTACCTAGTACAAATAGTCAACCAGCAGAGATATTTCGAGTTGACCCACAACAACAATCAAATCAAAATCAAATAGATGAATATCAACTCAGAAAAAACTTGAACTTGACAGATAAAGTCTTTGACTCAGGTTTATCACGTCGTCCAACTCTGGAGATCGACCCTCAAGAGCAAACTTCTATAGTTGAAAACTCAACTGGGGAGTCATACTCAGCTAATTTAAAATTGCCTCCACGACGTTACCAAGATAAAGTTGAAAATCAAATTGCTATTGCTCCAAATAAAAATGATACCGATACTCAAACTCAAACAGAGAAAAAACCTATAGCAACAGCAACTCCTCAAACTCCTCCAACACCTCCAACACCAGACCCTACAAAAAAAGGTAGACTGCCAGAAGCACCAATAGTTAGGCAATTACGAGAAGGAAAGACTATTCAGGATATAGCAGAAGAAACAAAACAACAACAAAAGGTAGCTGTTGTCACTCCCCCACCAACTGAAACTAATAAATCTCAACTAGAAATTGAGGTTCAGGAAACTCCTGCTTTTGCTCCAACTCCTAAACCATCTCCCACACCAAAAGAGTTTAAAGGTTCATTATTAGAACAATTTGAACAACAAAAGCAACAAAAAGTTACTGCGACTACTCCCGTCCCTCAATCATCTCCAACACCTGAAGAAAATGTAGCTGCTACTACTATCGAAGAAACAAAACCACCAACACCTGTAATAACACCTGCTGTTGAACCATCCCCACCAGTACAGCAGGAACCTGAACAATCTCCAACAGTACAGCAACAAGCAGAATTTCAAGGTTCACTGTTAGCAAAACTACAGCAACAAAAGCAAGAATATGCTGCTGTCAATGAAGAATCACAATCAAGGGATATCGCTTTAGGTGCTGTGGGTGCTTATCTACAGTGGGCAATAGAATTGGGATTAGAAGAAGATAATTTGACTGAACCTACAACTATTGCTGATACTTATCCAGAAGCAGCTTGTGGGCAAAAGTTAGAAGGTAAAGCTGCTGTGGGAGTATTAGTTAGTCCAGATGGCGGTATTACCGATGGACCAAAGTTATTGCTAGAAAGTGGTCATTCAGTGCTAGATGAAGCAGCTATAGATGCAGTTAATAATCAATCATTTTCCAGTAGCGATCGCTCAAAACTTTATCAATATGAATTTAATTTTGATAGTTCTAACTGTAGTACAGCAAAGTCAACAGAAACAGAAGCGGAAAATACATCTGTTGGAGAAACATTACCAAATCAGGATGGGCAAGAGGAGGAAGGTATACCTATTGAAGTGATGCCACCAGAAGCTGAAACAGCACCAATAGAATAAGGATATAGTAATCTTATAGCAGTTTTCACCCTTAGTAGACCCTTGTAGGGAGTTCCATGGAACTCCCTACAAGGGTTTTTATTCTTAGGAGTGTATTCTATCTTTCTGAAAACCGCCATAATATAATTTTAGGATAATTATAGCGCTGTGCGCAGGCAACAGCTCATCTGGCAACAGCTCCGGAAGGGGGAATAAAAAACCGATAATATAAGGCTTTTAGCTATTGGACACCTCTTGTAATTTGTAAATATGCCAGCGTACATTGCTATACTTATAATGAAGTTTTTGTTTGTAGTTGGGCTTTAGCTCTTACAATACTTATGTATTAGGGATAGAGCAAAACTACGAAGCCCTATTATAACTATTATACCGTAAGCGTAGCTCCCCTGAAGGGGGCACATGATATAAAATACAGCGCTTTTCAAATTGATGAACCACATCTTCACAAACAAAACTTTGTAGGGACGTTCCATGGAACGTCCCTACTGTGGTCTACCCAAATGAAAACCGCTGATCAACAAAAATATTTCTACCTCTAGGTAATATTAGGCCCTCTTTTCAAAACAAGAGAAAATTTTTTATTATCAAAAAACTATATACCTATAAAAAATGCTCATGTAAACTCAGTGCATTTTCATTTGATTTCTTTAATTTCTGGGTCTGGGTGAAAATTAAGTAAAAAATGTCAGAGCTAGACCAAATAGTTTAATTGTTGAACAATAATTTGATCGGAAAATAATAAAACCTAAAAGGCTTACTAAAAAAGCTTTTGAATTGAATATAGCCATACCATAAAATAGCTCAAATACTATATATATAGTTCAAAACGAGCACGGAGGGATTCGAACCCCCGACACCCAGAACCGGAATCTGGTGCTCTATCCACTGAGCTACGCGCCCTCATACTGATATTAACAATAGCATCTTAAGTCTCAAATTGGCAATAGGAAAAGCTATTATTTTTCTATGATATCATGTCCGTTTAATAGCGTGATAAAAAACTTTCTTCTTCCCTCCTGACTCCTGAGGAGGTCTTCCTGACTCCTTCATGGTTATTTATAAGTATTCAACCGGACATGATATGATTCCTATTTTTGTTGTTCTAACATTCAGCAACTATCAAATCTAGACTCGATCTGATAAACTGTACATTTTGTATCCGTAATATTTTGGTCGAGAATCTAATCTAACATGAAGCCAAGCCACTCCGCCACCTGCTGTACTGACCCAAAGCGGGTGGTCTGAAATCTTTTGTTGCACAGTTTGTCCCACAATTCGCCACAATGCCTGTTTTTGACCATCTGGCGCACCGCGAATGAAGGCTGCTAGATGGGAATAAGCTGAAAACGCAGTTCCTCCCCAGGAGGGTTCTGAATCCCTAGGAGATGGAGCTACAAGTATTGCATCTTTGCCTAAATTTTCAAATACAACAATTCCATTGTTAAGATTGTCGGTTCTGAAATAATCACTAAATGTCCTTTTGTCTGGGTTGCGTGCTAACCCTGGAGAGTTCAGCAACACAAATTCAAATTGACGCTTTGAGGTATCTTTTGTAATGGATGGTGTTTCCCATCGATAGGCAGAAAAGGGAGACTTAGATAAAAGTGAAATGAAGAAAGAGCGAAAGTTTGACTCATACTGCCATAAGTTTAAAACCTCACTATATGGTATTGGTTGCCCATTTTGAGTCACTGTGTATTTATGAACACGACCATCATTCAAAATTTCATGGGTGGCATCAAACATTTTTATCGGAAGTATTTTCTAGAGTAATTCCCTAGAAAGTTCGGAACAAATTCTAGCTAGGGAATTTTGGCCACCAATGATTTAGGCGATCGCTTAAATAGCTCAATTGCTTTACAAATTAAAATATTTTCTTGATGGCCAATAAAGTTTTTAATTTGGAGTAGCGATCGCCAGTATAGCTTTCAAACAATCTTTATAATTCTATCACCTATTGCTGTTGTAGCAGTTCCTGTGCCCGCATCAGGAGTCGCTATAGACTGTCGCCCAAACGGCATACTTCCACTTCTTGTCCTTTTTTTGTAGTATTGTCGAGTTGATAATTAAGATGTGGTTTGTTGTCCGGTGTCATTTATCCCTGCAAGAGTGAACGACGGATAACCTGTTTCCCATTCTTCAAACCACTCTTCAAGGGAATGACCAAAATCCAGTCACAACGACAGCTCATCATGCAATGCCTTAATGGCAGAAGTCTGCACAGCTACAAGTTGAGCCGTGCCTAACAAATATCTAGGATGATTGCCGTAGGGTTAGTCAAGGCGATCGCTACTACTGTACCTCCAAACCTCAAAATTAGGTAGTTCCTTAGGATTATCGTCCCTTAACAATCCTTGCTGTAATTTTAGTTTTGCCTTACTCTCCTGCATCTTCTGATTTGAGCTGTAGAACGTCTCCAATCCGCTCCCCTGTTAACGGCAAATTTGCCAGATTAACTTATTGGCGTTGCTGAATGGTAATGATTTTTAGATTAAGTATCAACGCAAAACATAAGTTTTTCAATTTTACCTTCAGCTACTTACCATTACATTTCAGCAACGCCAAATTAAAAGCAAGCTTTTCATCCGTTTACTTAAAGTAGTATGGTAACTATTACTACTATGACTTATATTATGTCCGTTTGAATAGTTAGAAATAACGATGGGGGAGTCATCAGAGAAAGTTTTTTTTCGCTAATTATCCAGACATAATATTACTACTACTATGACAAAAATTCAAGCTTCTCAAATCGAATATGTCGATGCAATAATTATCGGTGGTGGCATTGCCGGAATTTCTATTGCTGAATTTCTTGCCCGCCATAGTCGTCTTTCCATCAAAGTATTAGAAAGCGCCTCACAATTAGGAACATTTGCTTCGGGTAAACTCGAAGGTTGGTTTCATACTGGCGCACTTTACTCAGGACATGACGATGCTCAGACTTTTATCAATTGTGTAAATAGTTTAGAGGATGCAATTAATCTATATAGTTCCTACTTTACCGAACAATGTAATATTGCGCTGACAGAAACAAAACCCAATTTTTTCACTCCCGCAGTTATCCCTAAACTAAACGGTTGGTTTAACGATCGCCCTGTATATTTAATTCATCCTGGAACAAATTCTCCCGAAATTAGTCTATCTGGTCTCAAGAGCGACTCGGTACAAATGGAAATTCAGCGTAACCGAGTCTTAGGCAGATTAGAAACTGCTTATGGTCAACAACATAATTGGTATCAGAATGGAAATTGTCTAGCACCAATTTATGCACAAGTCGAAGCTTATGAAGGTTTAAATTGTTCGTTGTGTCACTCAACGGAAACTATAGATAACCTTTGTCATAAATTCGATCAATCTTATGGTCTAAAAAAGTCAAACTATGAAATTATCAAAACATTAGATTCTTCCATGAATACCAGTGCTATAATTAAAGACTTGGTTGCCAGCGCTCTGAGTCAAGGAGTGACATTTGAGACTGGAGTAGTTATTGATAAACTATTAATAGACCGCTACGGTCCAATTCAAATCAAAAGTCTTTTGTGTCAGACACAACAAGGTTTTCCTAAACGTCTAAAAGCAAAGTTGTTTATCTTTGCAGTAGGAAAAGGTTTTGAGCCATTTTTGTCTGATTTACAAGTACGGGCAAAACTCAAACGTAGTCGTAGTGCTATGGTAGTAGCTCAACCTGCCCTAACTGATACAAATTTTGTGCGGATGTCTACTAAGAAAAAATTTCATTTCAATCATTTTGTGCATAGCTGTGAAATTGAGGACGAAAAATTTGTTTACTCAATGTTAGCTGATTCTAGTTATACTAACGACGACCTAATAAATCAAGGAGATGAAGATGAAGTTGATATTGAGCCAATTTTGGAGTCCGCAGAACGATATTTTGGCAAAGATCGACTTTATAACCGTAACCTCTTTAGTTATGAATGTGTGAAAACAGAATTTATTAGTCAGGAAGAGCAAAAACGCCGTTATAGTTATTGGATCGAATCAAATCCTCACAGTAATTATTTGTGTGTGTTGCCTGGCAAATTTTCGTTTTTCCCAACTGTGGCATTCCAGGTCTATCAACGTATTAAAACTTTAATTAATTTTGATGAGTCTGTACCAAAATCAACCTTTACACCAGATATTAAAGTAATTGAAGAGGCAAACAAGTTAGTAGCTGACTCCTATCCAATGAAAATTATTACTGAAGCTAGAAACTGTTCAACAATTAATAATTAATAATTAGGGTTTGCGCTCATAAGTCTTATGGGTGAGGGTAGGAGACAGCTATACTGGAGACAGGAGACAGGAGGAACGGGGAATGAACGAGGAGGTAGGAGTAAGAATTGTTCCTTGATTTTTCTGCCCAACTATGCGCCAAAATACGCTCCTTTTTGAGCGTGAAGAGCTGAAAACCAGGCACTTTTTAAAGACCCCAAAAAGGCTAAAACCTTTATCTGTAAATACTTTTAGATTTAATCAGCAAACCCTAATTAATAATTAATATCATGTCCGATTGAATAGTTATACTTAGGATGAAGGCAGAAGGCAGAAGGGAAAGCAAGGTTTCAAGGGATAAGGTTTTTGGCGTTGCTGATGTGTGGGTATGATTTGTATTTGTTGGCAATCACTAAACTATTGAATGACAAAACAATCAAAACCTTGTAAGGACGTTCCATGGAACTTCCCTACTGTGGTCTATCCAAATGAAATCAATTATCGTACAGAAATCATCAGTTCTTCCCCCTCCTGGGAGGGGGAGGGGCGAGGGGTGGGTTCCCTATTCCCTATTCCCTATTCCCTCTTTTCTGGAGATGTCTATTAGTAATCACAACCTCCACTATCACTACTATCACTTCCAGAACTGCTACTACTATAACTATCATAACTACCACTGGAACTGCTACTACTGCTACTACTACTATAGCTTCCAGAACTGCTGCTGCTAGTCACACTATAATTACTGGAACTACTACTACTGCCACCACCACTACTACTGCCACCACCAAAGTTTTCAGGACTACTGCTGCTAGCGGTTTCAGACCAATTAGCTCCCGAACCCCCACCATCGCTACTACCTCCACCAAAGCTAGCATCATCATCACTACTACTATCATTGTCACTATCATTCGTATCTGTGGAGCTATAACTACTTCTTTGAGTATGGTTGTCACTACCATGATTTCTACTTCCTCCACTATAGCTACTGTAACTACTATAACTACGAGGAGTATAACTGCTTCTCTGCCTATTTCTGGTATTCATGTAAATCAGAATTGTCAGAAGAATTGTCAGAAACACCAATACCAGTAAAATAGTAATTATGATGCCCATAATAAGTGTGTCATTTTGAGAAACTGAAGTTTCAGCTAGACTATATTTCCCAGTTTTTAGGGATGTTACTAATGCTGTTGTACCTACAACTACACCACTTTCAAATAATCCTAACTTAAATTTCGGGATAATGTTGGTATCGAGCAAGTGGCTAACTTTAGCATCTGGCAAAATTTCCTGTACTCCTTTCCCTGTTTCAATTTCCACACGGCGATCGCCCTGAGAAACCAAAAACAACACCCCATTGTCTTTATCTTTCTTACCTATTCCCCAATAGTTAAATAACTCAGTAGCAAACTTTTTTGGAGTTGCAGCAGGTTGGGTTTCTGAGACAGTAACAACTGCAATTTCTGAACCATTGCTTGCTTCCAGGTCTGAAATCATTTTGTTGAGTTTAGCTTCTGTGTCAGTACTGAGTATTTCAGCCATATCTGTCACCCAACCACCATAATTTTGTCGGGGGTTGGGCACGTCCTGGACAGTTAAGGCCAAACTTGGCAAAGAATATAGCATTAATGCTAGAGATAGAGAAATTTTCCAAAAAGCACTTTTAAAGATGACTACAGAAAATTTCATGTTTTTGACCTCCAGAGAGAAACATTAAATTAATGGACGAGTCAGAAAGTAACCAGTTTTGGTTATACAATTCAATATATTTCTTGAAGTTGAGGGGTTATGCAATTTAGATCAAATCCGGTAGCATCGGTGTAATTAGATTCTTATGGCAGGGAGATGGGGAGATCGAGAAATATTTGGTAATGGTTGAAGATGGAAGATTTTTTGGCGTTGCACAGTGACGAATGATTTGATATTTTTGAAGGAGACAGGAGACAGCTATACTGGAGACAGGAGGAAAATTACTTGGGGTGAGAATCCCCATGTAATGCGTGAACACCCCCGTTGACGGTG